>DASTFB010000083.1 GCA_035709005.1 Candidatus Methylomirabilota bacterium
CTCGCCGCCGGCGAAGGGGCTACGCCGGCTGGTCGGGATGTGCGTGTGCTCGGGGACGAACAGCGACTCGAAGCCCCGGCTCTCCGCCTCGCGAGCCAGCTCGTCGATGCGGATCGCGTACTCGGTCGAGAAGATGCAGAGGCCGATGTCCATGATTCCTCCCTACGTCGTCGGCGACAGCGAAAAGTGCGTGTGGGTGGCGAGCCAGCGTCCGGCCCGCCGCTCGAAGAGGATCGTCAACCGCCCGGGGCGCGGAAAGGTCGACCCGTCGGGACGGGTCCCGAAGGAGTCCCAGCGGGCGGCGACCCAGCCCTGGTTGCCGTGGAGGCCGCCGCGGGCGTGGTCGGCGTCGATCGTGAACTCGCGGATGTGCGGCCACACCTGCCGCCACTGCTGCTGCATGACCTGATCGATGCCCTCCACCATCTCGGCCCGGGTGCCGAAGGCCAGCATCTCGGGGGCGCACAGCGCGCGCCCTGCGATGAAGTCCTGAGCCCGGACGCAGGCCTGCAGCCGCCTGAGCCAGTCGCGGAGCGGGGCGAGGGGGTCGCCCTCGGCGACCTCGTTGGAGATCTCCACGAGGTTGCCGTCGGGGTCGCGCAGGTAGATCGATTCGATGGGCCCGCGGGCGCCGGTGCGCCGCACGGGCCCCTGCTCGATCGCCACCCCGCAAGACTTGAGATGGTCGATCCACTGGGCCAGCGGCTCCGCGGTGAGCAGGCACAGATCGGCCGAGCCCGGCGTGGGCCGCGCCGCCACCAGGGTGAAGCCCCCACCGGCAGGATGGATGTTGATCTTCTGGTCGCCGAAGCGCAGCGCCGTGCGACCCTCGCCGAAGGCCATGACCTCCATGCCCAGCACGCGCTCGTAGAACGCCGCGGTGGCGGGGAGGTCGCGGACGGTGAGCACCAGGTGATCCAGGCGCTCGAGGTTCACAGGAGCACGCTTTCCGGCAGGAACGCCGACACGATCCAGTTGGGTGCGTCGACGATCTGGCTGATCTTCAAATCCGCGGCCACGCTGCACAGCACGTAGGCTTCCTCCCGCGTGAGCCCCCGTTCCTCGACCAGATGCTCGATCATGTAGCGGGTGGCCTGCTGGGCCGATCGGTAGAGGTCGGGGCCGTGAGCGGTGGTGGCGTAGTGGGGGCCCACGTTGGTGCGGGCCGCGATGGGCCCGCGGGTGCGCAGGCGCGGCTCCGGCAGCTTCCGATCGGTCAGTAGATCCAGGCGCAGCGTGACCTGGGCCGCCATCTCCACCGCGTTGATACACACCTCGCCGTCGCCCTGGGCAGCGTGGCCGTCGCCCACGCTGAACAGCGCGCCGTCCACCCACACCGGCAGGTAGAGGGTCGTCCCGGCCGTGAGCTGCTTGATGTCCATGTTGCCGCCGTTCTTCCGCGGCGGCAGGGTCGTGTGGCCGCCCGGCTCGTCGAGGGCGACGCCCATGACGCCGGGGAACGGTTCGATGGGCACGGCGACACGGCTACCCAGGCGAGCCAGCAGGCCGTCGGAGAGATCCCAGATGTGCACGGAGGCCTCCAGGAATTCCTCGGGCAGCAGCCCGCGGCCGGGGATGATCTGGGTGTAGCCGAACGAGGCGGCCGGCTTCATGTCGACGATCTCGACCACCAGCACCGTGCCCGGGCGCGCCCCGCGGACGCGGACGGGACCCGTGAGGGGATGTCCGCGGAAAGGCGGCTTGGCGGCCGCATCCGCCGCCGTGGAGGTCGGGGTGAACCAGCCGTCGGCGGCGTCGCGCGTCCGGAAGACGACGGTGTCGCCGGGGTCGATCTCGAGCCGCGGCGGCAGCGCGTGGTTCCATTCGTAGTGGACCAGGCTGGCGTCCAGCTCGTGCGTGGCCATGGTCAGGGCACCGGCAAGCGGCGGTGGCGGCGGGCTACGTCGACGGACGGGGCGCCGGGCCCAGCCAGGACGATCGTCAGCGTGGCGGTCAGGACCAGCAGGGAGAACTCGTAGCCGGCGAGGGTGGGGCGCCCCTCCGGGCCCTCGACCACCTTCATGAAGAAACCCTGCGGCGCGTGCAACAAGAAGACCGCGGCGGCCATGATGGGGACCTGGGCCAAGGCGGCGACAAGGGTCCAGAGGCCGAGGACGAGCAGCAGCCCGCCGAGGGCGTGCGCGACGATCAGGTACCAGGCCAGCGGCGTGCTCAGCGCCGGCGGGTTGCCGAGCCGCACGATGTAGTCGGCCATTCGGGCCGGCCCGAGGACCGCGAAGGCGAAATAGCCGTGCATGATGAAGATCACGCCCAGGACGACGCGCAGGAGGGCCAGGCCCCAGGCGGGCGCCGTGTACATGTCAGGCCAGCTCGTCCCACACGACCATGCCGGTCCCCGTGCGCCAGGCGATGGCCGGCATGTAGGCGAGCACGTCGGCCGGTCCCCGCGTGAAGGCCAGCGCCAGGATCCAGGCGTTCAACTCGGCGGTGCCTCCCGAACCCGCCTGCTCCATCCGCTCCAGCGTGCACTCCCGGAGCAGGGTCTGGTGGTCGCCCTTCTTGAGCAGATCCAGAAACCAGCGGTCGAACTCCTCGTCTACCCAGAAGTAGCGGGGCCCGCCGGGCTCGTGGCTGAGGCCGCCGGTGGCGAGGATGGCGATCCGCTCGGGTCCCGGCCAGGCCTTGAGCATGTCGCGCAAGACCAGCCCCACCTGGTAGCAGCGCTCGGGGGTGGGGATGGGCGGGACGGTGCAGTTCATGGTGATGGGCACCAGCGCCGTGCGTCCCTCGGGATTCAGGTAGTGCATGGGCACGGAGATGCCGTCGTCGAACTGCATCTGGCGCAGATAGGCGAAAGCCAGCCGCCGACGGGCGCCCTCGTTCACGACGTAGCGCGCCAGCGCCGGATGCCCGGGGATGCGGTACCGGCCGAGGGCCAGCCACTCGTCGTACCATTCCGCCGGCCCCACGTGTTCGGGGCCGATGCCCACCGTGAACTCCGGGATGTTGTTGATGGGCCAGTTCAGCAGGTGATCGTTGGAGAAGGCCAGGACGACGTCGGGGCGGGCCGCCTCGAGCCGCCGGCGCAGCTCGCCGAGCGCGCGGCGGGCCTCCTGCTGCTGCTCGAGGGGCGCGCGGTCGAACCAGCCGGTCAGGCCCGGGGAATGCGTCATGGCCAGCGCCGCCACGATGCTGGCCATCAGTTCCTCGCTCGCCGCTGCAGCCGCTCGGCCTCGGCGAAGGCCCGCGCCGTCTCCTCGGGGAAGGCTCGACGGTAGGCCTCCAGGGCGGGGTGGCTGTTCGCGTTCGCGGAGGCCCCGAAGAACAGGCGCATGATCTGGGGGATGTAGTACTGGTGCACCCCCAGCTCGTTCAGGCGCCGCACGTCCCGCGCCTGGAGCGCTTCGGACTCCTCGCGACCGAGCCCGAACTCGCGGCAGAGGCCGTCGAGGTCCGTCTGCCACCGCTCGCGGAGCCGCGCGTCTTTGCGCACGTAGAACATCATCTCGTTCAGCGGCAGGGTCTTGTCGCAGCGCTCGACGTTACCCACGCTTCAGGACCCGGGGATTGACCTTGACGAACATGATGACGCACCGCTCGGTGCCCAGATTACGGACGTCGTGGGGCACGTTGGCGGGAAATCTGATGATCGAGCCGGCCGGCACGACGTAGTCCTCGCCGCCCACGCTCATGGTGGCTCGGCCCTCCAGCACGAAGATCGCCTCCTCCTCGCCGGGATGGTGGTGCATCACGGTGGACTGCCCGGGCTCGTAGCACGCGATCTCGGACCACAGCTGATCGGTCTTGAACAGCATCTTGCGGACGCGCTTGTCGGAGGCGAACTCCTTGAGGGCGTGGAGATCGAAGACCTGCGCGACGCGCTGGCTGGTCGCTACGGCGGCCTCGTTCATGGCGCCTCCTCGGGGCGCCTAGTGTACCTCACGGCGGTGCGGGAGGATGGTCCTCTTGACTTCGTCGCCATTTGGTCTGACAGTGACCGCGCAGCATGTTCACCTCGGTCCGGGCGCCCCGCGTCTACGAGCACATCGTCGAGCAGGTCGAGCGGGCGATCTTTGCCGGGCGCCTGCGCAGCGGCGACCGGCTGCCCCCGGAGCGGGAGCTGGTCCACCAGTTCCGGGCCAGCCGGGTGGCGGTGCGCGAGGCCCTGCGCACGCTGGAGCATCGCGGCCTCATCGAGGTGCGTCACGGCTCGAGCGGCGGCCACTTCGTCCGCCACGTCGACGCCAGCCTCCTGCGCCGCGACTTCGCGACCCTGTTCCGGCTGGGCCGGGTCACGTTGCCCCAGCTCACCGAGGCCCGCCTGATGGTCGAGCCCGAGATCGCCCGGCTGGCCGCCGAGCGCGCCACCGAGCCCGACCTGCAGCTGCTCGCCGACGCCGTCGACGGGCAGCTGGAAGCGAAGGACCGGTTCCACCGGTTGCTGGCCGCGGCGGCTCGTAACCCGGTGCACGCCGTGCTGGTGGACGCGCTCACTGACCTGGGGCCGCGCCCGTGCCCCGAGGACGACGAGGCCGTGTCGGTCGCCCACAAGACCATTTTCGCGGCCGTGGCCGCCCGCGACCCCGAGCGGGCCCGGGCCGCGATGGCTGCCCACGTCGTCGACGTCCAGCGCCGCCTCGGGCGCACGCGATCGGAAGCGTCCTAGCCAGGCACGTCCTGCCGGTCGCCGCCGCGCTCGCTGCCGTCGTCGTGGCGGCGTGGCCACTCCCCGCCGGCGCCCACGCCACCGGGGCCGGCGTCATCCTGCTCCTGCCGACCCACCTGTACATTGCGGGCGGGGCGATCACGGTGGCCGTCTCGTTCGCCCTGACGATGCGCACCTCGCCGCGGTTCGTGGCGCGGGCGCTGTCGCTGCGGTTGGCCCTGCCCGTTCCCATCCCGGTGCGCCGTCATCTCGAGACGGCGGCGAGCCTCCTGGGGCTGGCCGTGACCGGCGTGCTCGTCGTCGCCGGCGTGGTGGGCAGCCGCGACCCGCTGGCGAATCCGCTGCCGCTCTTCGTGGCCAGCTCCCGCTCCTCGTCCTCATGATCGGCTATACGATGCTCGGTCTCTGGCTGCTGTCGACGCCCACCGCGAGTTGAGTCGATGACGCCGCCGTGTTAATAGACGATCGCGTCTGATCCACGTCCACCAGGAGGTCGGCCATGGCGAGCAGGTCGCGACGGAATTTTCTGAAGGCCGCGGGCGCGCTCGCGGTCGCGACCTCCTTGCCCGCTCCATGGACCCCCCGAGCCGTGGCCCAGGGCGGGTCGGCGCCCCTCCGCCTGGGCTTCCAGGTGCACCGCACGGGCATCGGCGCCGTCTACGGCCGGTGGTACGAGCGGACGACCACGGCGGCGGTGAAGCTCATCAACGAGAAGGGGGGCATCGCCGGCCGGCCCATCGAGATCGTGGCCGAGGACGACGGCACCGATCCCAAGCGGGGCGCCGAGGTGGTCGAGAAGCTGGCCGTGCAGCACAAGGTCGATCTCATCTTCGGGACGCTGTTCTCGCACGTCGTCATCGCCTCGGCCCCGCGGGCCGGCGAGCTCAAGATCCCGTATCTCGTCGTCAGTGAGGGCTACCACGTGGCTTCCGGCCGGCTGAACCGCTACGTCTTTCAGCCCGGCATCACCGACGTGCGGTCGCAGGTCACCGCGGTGGCGCCCTGGATCCTCAAGAACCTCGGCAAGAAGGTCACATTGATCTTTCCCGACTATGCGTTCGGCCACGATCACCGCGACTTCTTCAGCCGAATGGCCGCGGCTCAGGGCGGGACCGTCCGCGCGCTCGTGCCGATTCCGCCCACCGAGACCTCCTTCACGAAGTATTTCCCGCGCGTGCCCGCCGACACCGACGTCGTCTACCACGTCATGGTGGGCCCCGGCGTCCTGACCTTCGTCAAGGAGATGGGCGAGCATTTCGGCCGGCGGCGGCCGCAACTCTTCGGGTTCGTCGATTCGCTGGAGGGCGTCGACCTGGCCAGCCCCGGACTCGAGTTCCTCGAAGGCACCTACTTCTGGGAGGCCTTCCCCCGCTACGCCAGCCCGACCACCCCGGCCCACGTGCGCACGTACCGTGAGCGGGTGGGCGTCAACGACAGCGGGGCCAGCGTCGGCGATCCCAAGGACGTCTCGACCTTCTCGCACATGTTCGGCTGCTGGGAGACGCTCTTCGTCATCAAGCGAGCCGTCGAGCAGAGCCGCTACCGGAACCCCGGGGCCGGTGACTACAAGGCCTTCGTTGAGACGCTGGAGGGCTTCTCGTCCTTCCCCGAGGGCCTGGAGCACCCGCAGGGCGCCAAGCGGTTCGTGGGCCGGCTGCACCAGGTGTTCGGCCACCAGACGATCTCCCGGGTCGAGAAGCGGCGGCTCGGCGTGGTGCACCGTACCGCGATCGAGGACTCGATGTACCCGCCCGAGGCCGACTACACCAAGCAGCCGCTGTGAGCAAATCGGAGGGGGCGACGCACTGGCGCGCCCCGTAGGGCGCGACGGCCCCCCTCCGAGGCCTCCCCCAGGATTGCGCGGGCAAAGCCCGCGCTGGAGCACTCGCGCTCATGAGCGTCGGGCCGCACCTGCTGCTCGCGCTGCTGGAAGGCACGGTCGGCGCGCTCGTACTGGCGCTGACCGCGCTGGGCCTGTCCCTCGTCTTCGGCGTCATGCGCATCGTCAACGTCGCCCACGGCGAGTTCTTCATGCTGGGCGCCATCGTGGCCTGGTACGTGTCCACGACCACGGGGAGCTTCGCGGCCGGGCTGGTGGTCGCGCCGCTCGTCGTCGCCGCCATCGCCGTCGCCGCGGATCGGCTGGTCCTGCGGCGCGTCGGCTACGAGCCCGAGAGCACTATCGTGGCCACCATCGGCCTGCTCTACATCCTGCAGCAGCTCGTCCTCACGACCTATGGGCCCTACGCGCGTCCGGTGGAAGCCCCCGTGTACTTCCGCATCGACTTTCCCTGGTTCGGCTACTCCGGCTACAAGGTGATCGTCGCCGTGGTGGCGGCTGGCCTCCTGGGGATCACGTGGCTCGCGCTGTCCCGGACGAGGCTGGGGTTGCGCATGCGGGCCACTCAGCAGGATCGGGAGATGGCCCAGGCCTTCGCGATTCCCGTCGCCCGGATCTACACCATCGCCTTCGGCCTGGGGGCCGCGCTCACGGCCGTGGCCGGCGCCCTCATCGTCCCCGTGCAGCAGGCGCATTACCTCATGGGGCTCGACGCCTTGCTGATGTCCTTCGTCGTCGTGATCCTGGGCGGGCTGGGCAGCCTGCGGGGGACCCTGGTGGCCGCCTTGCTGGTCGGCCTCAGCGACGGCGTCGTGTCCGTGCTGTTCTCGCCGACGCTGGCCAAGATCGTGGCCACGCTGCTGGTCGGGCTCGTGCTGGCCGTCCGGGGGCGTGGGCTCTTCGGGGAGGAGACGGCGTGAGGCGACGTCCCGACGGCCCCGTGCTGGCGCTGCACGCGGGCGTGGTGGCCCTGCTCGGCCTGCTGCAGCTCCTGCTTCCCCCGTTTCACCACGGCATGATGGCCCGGATCATGGTGCTCGCCGCCTACGCGACCGGCTACAACCTGCTGCTCGGCTACACGGGGCTCATGAGCCTGGGCCACGCCATGTTCTTCGCCGCCGGCATGTACGGCGCCGGGCTCACCATCCAGCATCTGGGCCTGGGGGCGGCGGCCGGCTTCGTCGGCGGCATCGGGGGCGGGCTCGCGGTGGCGGGGCTGGTCGGTCTCATCACGCTCCGGACGGCGGGGCCGGCGTTCCTCATCGTGACCATGATGCTGGCCCAGGCGTTCTACCTGGCCACCCTCTACTTCAACGAGCTCACGATGGGCGATCAGGGCTTCATCCTCGCCGGACTGCACCTGCAGGTCGGGCCGTGGCGACTCGTCCTCGCCGACGCCAGTGTCAAGTACAACGTCGCGCTCGTCGTCTTCGCCGGATGTCTGTTCGGCAGCCTCGGGCTGGTGCGCTCGCCGATCGGCCGGATCCTCGTCGCCGTTCGCGAGAACGAAGAGCGGACGCGTCTGCTCGGCTACAACACGGCCGGGTACCGCTTCGTGGCCGTGGTCGTGTCCGGCCTCATGTCGGCGGTGGCCGGCGCCGTCTACACGTTGCTCTTCTCGTATGTGGGGTCGAGCTTCGCGGGCATCCTCTACTCCATCTACCCGCTGCTGTGGACGCTGCTGGGCGGGGCGGGGACGACGCTGGGTCCCCTGATCGGCACGCTGCTCATGACCTATCTGGTCGACGTGACGAGCGGGCTCACCACCGGCTACCTGATGGTGGTGGGCGCCGTGCTCGTCGTGACGGTCGTCTGGCTGCCGACCGGACTGATCGGCGGCGTCAGAGGCCGGTGGGCGCGGTGGCTGCCCTGAGCGCCCTGCTGGAGACGCGGGCCCTCACGCGGCGCTTCGGCGGGCTGGAAGCCGTCAGCCGCGTGGACTTCCGGCTGGAAAACGCGGAGGTGCGAGCGCTCATCGGGCCCAACGGCGCCGGCAAGACGACGCTGGTCAGTCTCATCAGCGGCCGGCTGGCGCCGAGCGCCGGGCAGGTGCTGTTCGGCGGCCGGGACATCACGCGCCTTCCCGCCTGGCATCGGGTGGGGCTCGGGATCGTCTACACCTTTCAGATCACCAGCGTCTACCGGCGGCTGAGCGTGCACGACAACGTGGCCCTGGCCGCCCAGCGCCGGCGCCTGCGCGGGCTGACCGACTGGCTCGCGCTCGACCGCGCGGCAGTGGCCGCCGATGTGGACCGCGCCCTGGCCACCGTCGGACTCGGCGGGGTTCAGGACCAGCCAGCCGGCGCGCTGCCCCACGGCCACCAGCGGCTACTGGAGATCGCCATGGCCCTGGCGCTGCGTCCGGCCCTGCTGATCCTCGACGAGCCCACGCAGGGCCTGGCCGCCGCCGAGACCGACGCGGTGATCGCTCTCGTGCGGCAGGTCGCTCGGGGCGCTACGGTGCTGGTCATCGAGCACAACATGGCGGTCGTCCTGGAAGTGGCGGACCGGGTCACGGTGATGGACGGCGGCCGCATCATCGCCGAGGGCACCCCCCGCCAGATCGAGGCGGATGCCGGTGTGCAGCGCGCGTATCTGGGCCGATGATTCTCCGCCTCGATCGGGTCAACGCGTATTACGGGGGCGCTCACATCCTGAAGGACGTCTCGCTGGAGCTGGCCGGCGGGCAGGTCCTGGGACTGCTGGGGCGCAACGGCGCGGGCAAGACGACGACCCTGCGAGCCGTCATGGGCCTGGTGCGCGCGGGCTCCGGCCGGATCACGTTCGGCGATGCCGACCTCGGGCGGTTGCCGGCCCACGAGATTCCACGGCTGGGGATCGCCTATGTCCCCCAGGGGCGGCGGCTGTTCGGGGACCTCACCGTCGCCGAGAACCTCACGATCGGCCTGCTCGTCCGCGGCGGAGGCGCCGAGACGCTGGAGCCCGTGCTGGAGCTGTTCCCCGTGCTCCGCGAGCGTCTGCGCCAGCGCGCCGGCACGCTGTCCGGCGGCCAGCAGCAGATGCTCGCCACCGCGCGAGCGCTCTGCGCGCGCCCGGCCATCCTGTTGATGGACGAGCCCGGCGAAGGCCTGATGCCGACGCTGGTGGACCGGCTGCTCACGAGCATCGCCGCGCTCAAGGCCCGCGGGGTCGGGGTGCTGCTCGTGGAGCAGAAGGTCGACGCCGTCCTCCGGGTGGCCGACCGCGTGGCCCTGATCGACAACGGTCGCATCGTCCGCCAGGCGACGCCCGCCGAGCTGGCCGCCGAGCCCGAGGTGTTGTTGCGGCACGTCGGCGTCCGGCGCTGAGACGTCGGAAGCGATCACGCGGTTGCCACCTGCCGGGCGGTCTGCCAGAATCGCGACGTGCGGTCAGCCGCCGCCGGACGCTAGACACGTGGAGATTCTGCCGTTCCGGGGTTACCGGTACGCCGTGGCCGAGGCGCAGGACATCTCGACGGTCGTGGCCCCGCCCTACGATCAGATCAGTCCCGAGACGCAAGAGCGCTTGCTGGCTCTCAGCGCCCACAACGTCGTCCGCGTCACGCTGCCCAAGGACGAGCCGGGGTTCGACCGGTACCAGCGGGCCCGCCAGGTGCTCGAGGAGTGGCTGGCGGACGGGGTGTGGGCCCCCGAGCAGCGCCCGGCCCTGTATCCCTATCACCAGACGTACGCGGTGCAGGGGCGTCAGGTGACGCGGGCCGGTTTCATCGGGCTGGGCGAGGTCACCGAGTACGCGCGGGGCGTGGTGCGGCCCCACGAGCGCACGCACGCCGGGCCCAAGCAGGACCGACTGCGCCTGCTCGAGGCGACCGGCGCCGACGTCGGCCTGCTCTTCATGCTGATCAGCGACCCTCGCGGCGCCCTGCTGCAGGCGACGCGCCCTCAGGGCGACCCCATCGCCGAGGCATACGACCTGCGGGGCGAGTTGCACCAGCTCTGGCGGATCACCGACGATGTCACCATCGCCCGCCTGCGGACGCTGATGGCGGGCAAGTCGGTGATCATCGCGGATGGACACCACCGCTACGAGACGGCGGTGGAGTACGCGCGCCAGCATCCGGGAGCGCGCCTCAAGCTCATGGCCTTCTGCACCCTGGAGGCGCCGGGGCTGACCATCCTGGCCAATCACCGGCTCGTCCGGGGCGTGGACGGCTTCTCGCTCGACCGGCTGGCGGAGGGCGCGCGGCCGTGGTTCGAGACGGCGCCCCTGGCCGACCCGCTGGGCTTCACACCGACCAACCGTGTGATCGGCGTGGTGAGCGCGGGCCAGGCGCTGACCTTCCGTCTGCGCGACGAGGCGATGGCCAAGCTGCCGTGGCCGCCGGACACGTCATCCGCGTGGCGCGCCCTGGCCGTCTCGATCCTGCACGAGGGGATTCTCAAGCCCTTGCTGGACATCACCGAGGCCAAGCTCGACGCCCGGAGCCACGTGGACTACACCGCCGACGCCGGTGAGGCGGTGCGTTCGGCTCGCGCCGGCGCCTGCCAGGCCGCCTTCCTCATCGCCCCGACCACGCCCGACGAGCTGCGCGCCGTGGTCGAGGGGGGCGAGCTGCTGCCCCAGAAGTCCACCCACTTCTATCCGAAGCTCCTCGACGGCCTCGTGTTCCACCGGCTGACGGAGGTTTGATCGCCTGGCCCGGCCCCCGCGTGCGGATGTGATCCGCCTGACCGGCGCGCGCATCAAGCGGGTGGAGGACCCGCGGCTGCTCCGCGGGGGCGGGCGCTACGTGGCCGACCTCGCCCTGCCCGGGATGCTGGCGGTGGCCTTCGTTCGCAGCCCCCACGCTCACGCGGAGGTCCGTGCGGTCGACGTGGCCGGCGCCCGCGCCCGGCCCGGCGTGCTGGCGGTCGCGACGGCGGCCGACCTGCGCGGGAAGGCTCGCCCACTGGCGCCCCGGCTCGACGGCGGCGGCTTCACGCCCACGGAGTGGCCCGCGCTCGCCGAGGGCCGCGTGCGCTTCGCCGGCGAGGCGGTGGCGGCGGTTGTCGCGGACAGCGCCGCGCTGGCGGTCGATGCCTGCGAGGCCGTCGTCATCAGCTACGGGCCGCTGCCCGCGGTCACCTCGATCGATACGGCTCTGGCGAGGGGCCAGGTCCTCTTCCACCGCGACTGGCGCCACGGCGAGGTCGACGCCGGCTTTGCCACGGCGCCGGTGGTGCTGCGCGAGCGGTTCAGCCACGGACGCTGTGCGCCGGTGCCGCTGGAGCCTCGCGGTCTCGTCGCGGACTGGGACGGCGCGACCCTCACCGTGTGGGCGTCGACCCAGACGCCCCAGATCCTCCGCTCGGCCCTGGCGGCCAGCCTGGGGCTGGGTGAGGCGCGCGTCAGGGTGATCGTGCCCGACGTCGGTGGCGGCTTCGGGCTCAAGGTGCACGTCTTTCCCGAAGACGTTGCGGTCGCCGCGCTTGCTCGCACGCTGGGACGCCCGCTGAAGTGGGTCGAGGCGCGGCGGGAGAACCTGGCGGCCGCATCGCATGCGCGCGAGCAGCGGGTCGACCTGGAGGTGGCGGCCGATGGCGATGGCCGCCTGCTGGCCCTGCGGGCCCGGGTGCTGTCCGATGCGGGCGCCTATCACATCCACGGGCTCACGCAAGCGCTCGAGCCGCTGGGCACCGCCGCCATCCTGCCCGGGCCGTACCTGACGCCGGCCTACGCCTACGAGGCCGTGGCGGTGGCGACCAACAAGCCCCCGCTGGGCGCCTACCGCGGCGTGGGAATGACGATGGGCGCCTTCGTCATGGAGCGCGCGCTGGATCTGCTGGCCGGGCGGCTCGCCCTCGACCCCGCCGACGTGCGGCGCCGCAACCTGATCCCGCGCGAGGCCTATCCGTTCACGTCGGCCAGCGGGATGACGTACGACAGCGGCGATTATCACAAGGCGCTCGATCTCGCCCTCGATCTGGCGGGCTACGAGCAGCTCAAGCGCGACCGCCAGCGCGCCCGGGCCGCCGGGCACCGGGTGGGGATCGGGGTCGCCTGCTACACGGAGTACACCGGCATGGGGGCCGAGGTCTTCCGCCGACGCGGCATGCGGGACATCCCCGGCATCGAGGCCGCGATGGTGCGCATCGAGCCCGACGGGACCGTGCGCTGCGCGGTGAGCTTCCCTTCCCAGGGCCAGGGCCATGCCACGGCGCTGGGGCAGATCATCGCCGACCGGCTGGGCGTGCCGGTCGAACGCGTCGTGCTGCAGCCGATCGACACGCACGGCGGGCCGGCGGGCAGCGGGACCTTCGGCAGCCGGGGGGCCGTGGGCATGATGGGCGCCGCCGGCGCGGCGGCCGATCGGGTGCGGCAAAAGGTGACGCGGCTGGCGGCGCACCTGCTGGAGGCCGCCCCCGAGGACATCGTGCTTCAGGAGGGCGGGGCCCACGTCACCGGCCTGCCCCAGCGGGCGGTGTCGCTCGTCGACATCGCGCGCGCCGCGTACGCGCCGCCTGTCGGCGGCCTGGGCCCAGGGGTGGAGCCGGGGCTCGAGGCTACGATCTATTTCGATCCCCCGGGCGCGACCTTCTCGGGGGCCGTCCACGTGGCCGTGGTCGAGGTGGATCCCGAGACGGGCCGTGTGCGCGTGCTGGGCTACACCGTGGTGGAGGACTGCGGGCCGCTGATCAATCCCATGCTCGTGGAGGGGCAGGTGCACGGCGCCGTGTGTCAGGGCGCCGGCGAGGCCCTGCGGGAGAGTATCGTCTACGACGAGGACGGCCAGCTCCTCACCGCGACCCTCATGGACTACGCCCTGCCGAGGGCGGACGAGCTGCCCGAGCCCCGGATCGGCCACCTGGAGACGCCTGCTCCTCATTTCCCGGGCGGCATCAAGGGCATGGGCGAGGGGGGCACCATCGGCGCCCCGGCGGCGCTCGCCAACGCCGTGGCCGACGCCGTGGGCGCGCGCGGCGTCACCATCACGCGGCTGCCCATTCGCCCCGCCGACCTCATCGGCATGCCTTGACACGGGTGAGGCGGCTCCGTACCCTTTCGACTGGTAGCCGCGGTACCAGCCGACAGGAGGTGGGCGCCGATGACGTGGGAGACACCCGCGTTCGTGGAGATCAAGATGGACGCCGAGATCAACTCGTACCAGGATGATTTCGATCGCGACGACCCGGATTCCTTCTAGGGGCGGCGCTCCCGCACGCTGAACAGCCCTTCCCGGCCGGCCCCGCAGGCCGCGCGAAGGGCTGTATCATCTCGGTCACCGTGCGCATTCGGGTCCTCGGCTCGGCAGCAGGGGGCGGAGCGCCGCAGTGGAACTGCGGCTGTGGAAACTGCCGCGGCCTGCGCCAGGGGACGGTACGGGCGCAGCCGCGCACGCAGGAATGCGTGGCCGTCAGCGCCGACGGCGACGCGTGGTTTCTCCTCAACGTCTCGCCGGAGATCCGAGCCCAGATCGAGAGTTTTCCTCCGTTGCACCCGCAGGCGGCGCGGCATTCCCCCATCGCCGGCATCGTGCTCACCAACGGTGACCTCGATCACTGCCTGGGCCTGCTGTCGCTCCGCGAGTCGTACCCGCTGACGGTGTACGCGACCGATCGCGTGCGGCGCGGCTTCACCGAGGACAATGTCCTCTACCGCACCCTGCAGCGGTTCGACGGGCAGGTGATCTGGCGGGTGCTGAAGTTCGGCCACGAAGAAGAGATGACGGCATCGGGCCGGCCCACCGGGCTCGTGCTGTCCGCCCTCGCCGTCCCCGGCAAGCTGCCGATCCACCTGGAGGGGCGTGTACCCCCCGATCCCGAGGACAACGTGGTCCTGCGCATTCGGCAGTCGGCAACCGGGCGCACGCTGGCCTACGCTTCCGCGGTGGGCGCGGTGACGCCGGCCGTGCGTGCCGCACTGGCCGGGGCGGACTGCGTATTCTTCGATGGGACGTTCTGGTCCAGCGACGAGCTACCCGTGCAGGGGCTCGGCACCAGTCGGGCCGAGGACATGGCCCATGTGCCGGTGGGAGGGCCGCAGGGCAGCCTGGTCGCGCTGGGGGCGATGCCGGGGACGCGGCGAATCTTCATCCACATCAACAACACCAACCCGTTGCTTCGCGAGGACTCGCCGGAACGGCTGGCGATCGTCGCGCAGGGCTGGGAGCTCGCCTTCGACGGCATGGAGATCGTGCTATGAGCGAGGCCTCACCGCGCCCGCCGCTCTCGGCGGACGCCTTCGTGGAATGGCTGCGCCGCGAGGGCGAGACACGGTATCACGACCATCACCGCTATCACGTGCTGATGCACGACGGGAAGCTCACCCGGCTCCAGCTCCAGCAGTGGGTGCTCAACCGCTACTACTATCAGACCCGGGTCCCCATCAAGGACGCGATCATTCTCTCCCGGTCGGAGGATCCGGCCTTCCGGAGGATGTGGATCCGGCGCATCCATGATCACGACGGTGACGAAGCGGGGGCGGGCGGGCTCGAGCTCTGGCTCCGGCTGGCCGAGGGGGTCGGGCTCGACCGCGAGGAGGTCGCGAGCTGCCGCGCGGTGCTGCCCGGTGTGAGGTTCGCCTGCGATGCCTACGTCGCGCTGGTGCGCGAGCGCAGCCTGGTCGAGGCGGTAGCGTCGTCGCTGACGGAGTTCTTCGCCCCCGATCTGATGACCCGGCGGGTCCTGGCCTGGGAGCGCCACTACCCATGGGTCAGCCGCGAGATGCTGGAGTACTTCCGATCTCGGGTGCCTCGGGCCCGACGCGATTCCCAGGAGGCGATCGACTTCGTCGCCCGTCACGCCACGACCTACGAGTTGCAGGCCCGCTGCGTGGCGGCGCTCGTCCGGAAGACGGAGATCCTGTGGCACCTGCTGGATTGCCTGTACGCGGCCTACATCGAGCCGGGCTGGGGGCCGGCGGGTGGGCGGGCATGATGTCGCCGGCGAGCCGGCCCCGGTTGGCTTCCAAAGCCCGGATTCGCTTCGACCGGCGGGGCCAGCAGTACATGTTGCTCTATCCCGAGAAGGGGTTGGCCCTGAACTCCACGGCCGCCGCGGTCGTGAGGCTGTGCACGGGGGAGCACACCGTCGAAGCGATCGTGGACCGGCTGGCCGCCGAGTCCGGAGGCGAGCCACGCGAGCGGGTGGAGCGGGAGATTGTGGCCTTCCTGCAGGCGCTGGCCGATCGCGGCCTGGTGAAGGACGGCATGTGAGCAACCCCCACCGGCCGTATACGCTCGTCGCCGAGCTGACGTACCGGTGCCCGCTGCGGTGCGTGTACTGCTCCAACCCGCTCGACTACGCCCGCCACGACCAGGAGCTGGACACGGCCGCCTGGCGCCGGGTCTTCCGCGAGGCGGAGGACCTCGGCGTGGTACAGCTCAACCTCACCGGCGGCGAGCCGCTGCTCCGGAGCGATCTGGAAGCATTGATCGAGGAGGCGCGGGGCCTCGATCTCTACACCAACCTCATCACCAGCGGCATTCCGTTGACGGTCGAGCGGCTCCGCTCGTTCCGCGCCCGCGGGCTCGACAACGTCCAGCTCTCGCTCCAGGACGTCGAGGCCAGCGCCTCCGACCGCATCGCCGGCCACCGCTCGTTCGCCCGGAAGCTGGAGGTGGCTCGCGGCGTGAAACAGGCCGGCATGTCGCTGACCCTCAACGTCGTGCTGCATCGCGAGAACCTGGGCCGGGTGTCGGAGATCGTGGCCCTGGCGGAGTCGCTCTCCGCCGATCGGCTGGAGCTCGCCAACACGCAGTATCTCGGCTGGGCGCTGCTCAACCGCGCAGCGCTCCTGCCCGGCCGCCGCCAGCTGGAGCAAGCGCGGGCGGTGGCGGCCGCCGCCCGGGACCGGCTGCGCGGCCGCATGGAGGTCCTCTTCGTCACGCCGGACTACTACGCCCGCTTCCCCAAGGCCTGTATGGACGGCTGGGGCCGGCGGTTTCTCGTGATCAGCCCGGACGGGCTCGTCCTGCCCTGCCACGTCGCCCACACCCTGCCTGGTCTGAAGTTCGACAACGTGCAGGAGCGCGGCCTCGCCGAGATCTGGGACGATTCCCCCGGCCTCAATGCCTTTCGGGGCGAGCGGTGGATGCCGGAGCCCTGTCGAAGCTGCGACCGGCGTGCCGAGGATTTCGGCGGCTGTCGCTGCCAGGCCTTTCACCTGACGGGCGACGCGGCGGTCACCGATCCGGCCTGCTCGCTCTCGCCGCACCACGCCATCGTGGAAGCCGCCCGTGAAGACGCGACGTCGATCAGCGCCCCGCCACCGGCCTTTCAGTATCGTGGGCCCCGGGCGACCGCCGCCCGCCGAGGGTTCGGGGGCGGGTCGGGCCGCCGGGCCCGGCCGCGTTGACAACGCCGGGTCCGCGTATTACGTTTCGCCGCGCGTCGAAGGTCCACTGCACACCGGTCGAGGCTCCTCGCTCAAGGGAGGCAGTTATGGGGGTCGCACGAAGCACGGGCATCATCGTGGTCGTCCTGATCGCGCTCGGCGCCTGGCTCCTCTCGCCGGAGCCCGCTCTGGGGCAAGCATGGAAGCAGGGGCAGCCGCCGGAGCTGGCCAACTCGCCGCTGGCGCCGGTCCCGTCACCGCCGACGCCGACGCCGGCCGCCAAGATTCCCGTCAACAAGATCAAGTTGCCACCCGGCTTCAGCATCAGCGTCTGGGCCGACGGGCTGGCCAATGCCCGGCAGATGGCCTGGGGATCGAAGGGCACGCTCTTCGTGGGCACGCGCGTGGCCGGCAACGTCTACGCGGTCGTGGATCGCGGCGGCAAGCGCGAGGTCAAGACCATCGCCAAGGGTCTCACCCAGCCCAGCGGCCTGGCCTTCAAGGACGGCGCGCTGTACGTCGCAACGATTCCTAACATCATCAAGTACGAGAACATCGAGGCCAACCTCGACAGCCCGCCGGCCCCGAAGACCATCTACGTGTTTCCGCCGGACGCGCATCACAACTGGCGGTTCCTGACCTGGGGACCGGACGGCAAGCTCTACTTCAACATGGGCGCCCCCTGCAACATCTGCATGCCGCCCGACACGCATGCCAACGTCTCGCGCGTCAACCCCGACGGGACGGGCTTCGAGTACGTGGCCTTCGGCGTGCGCAACAGCACCGGCGCCGACTTCCATCCGGTGACCAAGGAGCTCTATTTCGTCAGCCACGGTCGCGACTGGGGAGGCGACGACTTCCCCAACGACACGCTCCACCACGCTCCCAAGAAGGGACTCCACTTCGGTTACCCGTACTGCCATCAGGGCGACACTCCTGATCCCGACTTCGGCAAGGGTCGCTCCTGCAGCGAGTTCGCGCCGCCCCTGCTGAAGCTCGGCGCCCACGTCGCGCCCATCGGCACCCGGTTCTACACGGGAAGCCAGTTCCCACCCGAGTATCGGAACCGGCTCTTCATCGCCCAGAAGGGCTCCTGGAACCGCACGGTGAAGCAGGGCTACCGGGTGATGACGGTCGAGCTCAAGCCGGGCCAGCCGCCGAAGTACGATGCGTTTCTCAGCGGCTGCCACGAAGGCAACACCGTCCTGTGCCGGCCCACGCACATCGAGTGGATGCCCGACAGCTCGATGCTGCTGTCCGACGACTACCACGGAGCGATCTACCACATCAGCTACAAGCGTTAGATAAGCGGGAGGGGGCCTCGACGGCCCCCTCCCGATCCTCCCCCCAGGAACGATTGCGCCGGCGGAGCCGGCGCTCGGAAGCGGTGATACGCTGGGCGCCGGTGAATCTCCCGGCTCGCCTGCCTCGCATCATGAACGTCGCTTCGTTCGGTGCCGGAGTCCTCATGGGAGCTGTCCTCGTTAGCCTTGCACCCGTGCGCGTTGCCGGCGGGGGTGATGTCGACCCGGGACGGAAAAAGGCCGAGGTCTGTGTGCCCTGCCACGGTCCGGAAGGCAACGCGGTCACGCCGGGCGTGCCGTCGCTGGCCGGCATGCCCGCTTTCTACACGCACTGGCAGCTCATCATGTACCGCGACGGGCGCCGCCGGGACGCCCAGATGTCGCCGTTCGCCGCCAACCTCACCGACACGGACATGGCGGACCTGGCCGCCTACTACGCCGCCCGGCGCCCGCGCGCGCGTCCGGTCGAGGTCGACGCGGCCCGGGCCGCCGCAGGCCGGCCGCTGGCCCAGCGCCTTCACTGCGGGTCGTGTCACGGCCCGCAGTTGATGGGGCAGAACCAGGTGGCACGCCTGGCCGGGCAGGACTTCGATTACCTCCTCAAGCGGCTGCGCGGCTACAAGGCCAAGACGACGAGCGATCTCGACGGCATGATGACGATGGTGGCGCAGTCCTTGAGCGAGGAGGACATCCAGAATCTGGTGCACTTCATGGCCGGGGCCGCGCCGACGACGGCCCCCGAGCCGAAAGGATCAGAGCGATGAAGAAGTGGCTGCTGGTGGCCTCCACGATGCTCGCCGGCGCTCCCGCGTGGGCGGGCGGCTCCGACTACGCCATCGTGCCCGGCGCCCGTACCGCGATCGAAGGCAAGGTCTCGGAGTGGGCGGTGCCGACCCCTCGGTTCGCGCGGGACCCCGCGCCGGGGCCGGACGGGAACATCTACATCGCGGTGATGGGCGGCAATCGGATCGCCCGCTTCGACACCCGGGCCAGGTCCTTCACCGAGTGGGATCTGCCGCCGGGGGCCCGACCTCACGGTCTGCTGGTCGACCGGGCGGGCCAGGTCTGGTACACGGGCAACGGCAACGGCACGATCGGCCACCTCGATCCCGTCTCCGGCAAGGTGATCGAGCATACAGTGCCGTCCGGCGGCGACCCCCACACCCTGGTGACGGACGGCAAGGGGACGATCTGGTTCACCGTCCAGGGGGGCCAGCGTATCGGACGGCTCGACACGAAGACGGGCCGGTTCACCGAGTACCGGACACGCGGCAATCCCTACGGCCTCGCGCTCGATCGCGCGGGCGCGGTGTGGTTCTGCCAGTTCGGCGGCGACCGCCTCGGCCGCCTCGACCCCCAGAGCGGCGTGATCACGGAGCTGGCGATGGCGCCCGGATCTCGTCCGCGACGCATGGCGACGGCGCCGGACGGGTCGTTGTGGGTGACGCTCTACGGCCACGGCAAGCTGATCCGGGTCGACCCGGCCACGCGTGAGGTCGTGAAGGAGTACGCGCTGCCGGCGGGGCCGACGGGCGGGCCCTACGCGGTAACCGTGGACGCGGCCGGCGTCGTGTGGGTCAACGAGATCCAGACCGACACCGTCGTTCGGCTCGACCCGAAGACCGATGCCGTCCGCGTGGTCACGCTGCCGTCCCGGAACGCGGGCATCCGCAAGATGATCGTGGACGCCGAGGGCCGGCTCTGGTACATGGGCAGCCACAACGGACGGCTGGGAGTGATCGAGTGATCCGCGCCGCCGCGGTCGCCGCGGCGCTGGTCGTGGCCGGGCCCGGCCGCGTCGCCGCCGGCGACGCGCTGTGGGACGTGTTGAAGGCGGGTGGCCAGGTCGTGCTGCTTCGCCACGCGACCACCACGCCCGGTGCCGGCGACCCTCCCGGCTTTCGCGTCGAGGACTGCGGGAGCCAGCGCAACCTCAGCGAGGAAGGGCGGGCGGAGGCCCGCCGGCTCGGCGCCGCCTTTCGGGCCCGCGACATTCCCGTCGGGCAGGTGCTCTCCAGCCGCTTCTGCCGGTGCCTGGAGACGGCGCGGCTAGCCTTCGGGCGGGCCGAGCTCCACCCTCCGCTGGACAACCTGATTCACGATCGCCGCCGTGAGCCCGAGCGCGCGGCCGCCATCCGCGCCCTGGCCGGTGAGCCTCCGCCCGCCGGCAACCTCGTCATCGTCACCCACGGTGTCAACATCGCCGCCGCCATCGGCCTGCATCCGGCGCAGGGAGAGATGATCGTCATCACTCCCCGCGGCAATGGAGCCTTCCAGGTCCGCGGCCGGATTCCGCCGCCCTAAGTCTCCTCCTCCACCTCGCCGTCCCATTCGATGGCGATCCCGCGCTGGACCGACTGCGAGGCGGGACAGCCCTTCTCGTGCACCTCGATGGCCCGGCGGGCGTCATCAGCCTTGCCCGGGGGCACGCGGACCTTGTAATGGACTTTGATGCGCGTGATCAGGGGACGGCCGTCCACGTTCTCGATGAACCCCTCGGCGTCGGCCTGCAGCCGATCGGGCTGGGTGGGGATCTTCCGGGCCGCCAGCGCACCCGCTAGCGTGCCCGTCATTCAGCCGGCGACCGCGGCGATGATGTGGTCCAGCGTCGTCGGTTGCTCCTCCTCGGGCTCGACGCCGTAGAACGCCTTGACCCCCCCGTGGAGGCCGTAAACCACCGGCTCGGCGAAGGGCGCGATGTAGGCGCGGCGGCGGGGGCCCTTGTCCTTCACAATGCGGACCCGCGAGACGTGCAGCACGTCACCCATTGAAGGCTCCTTTCGGGAGGTTCGGGCTCAGCCCCGGGAGGATACGACGCCCGGCTTGGCGACCGCGCTGGTCTTCGTCCGCTCCCCGCTCACGCTTCCCCGCTCTTCGTGCCACAGCAACGGCAGGGCGAGCAAGGGCAGGAGCCCCAGCATGCCGACGACGATCATGAGCTGCCCGAGGTTCGAGTAATCCTGCTGCGTGACGTTGAAGAATTCGTTGAGGTACTGGGTGAAGAGCTGGCTGGCCGACAACGCCAGGTTCATCAGCGAGGCCATGATGGCGAACATGGTGGCTTCGGCGCCCCGGGGGGCCGTCTTGGCGATGAGCACCAGCATCGGCACCATCGTGAGCTGGGCCAGCGGCGCCGAGATCGTGGTGTCGATGAAGGCCAGCGTGCGGGCGCTGATGCCCAGCCACGTGTGCAACCCGTAGAAGAGACCGATGTTGGGCAGGTAGAGGATGGTCCCGGCGATGACGACCCACAGCAGGGTGAAGCTCACCGGGCGCGTGACGATCGTCTTGCGGAAGACGAGGAGGCCGAGCAAGCTCAGCACCGAGCCGACCTGGGCCAGGATGCCGAGGAACTTCTGATCGAAGCCGAGGCCGTCGACCGCCCAGTAGCTGTACCCCTGGCCCACGCCGGGCGTGGCTCGAAAGAGGAAGATCACGATGGAGGCCACGGCCACCCCCCGGGAGATCCCGACCTTCTGGAGCAGCAGCCCGATGAGCACCATCGAGACGACGAGCACGATCTCCCGCGAGAACGCGACCTGCAGCGTCTCCAGGGCCACGCCGAACGCGGCGTAACAGAGACCGACCACCAGGACCAGCCGCGCCTTGCCGCTGCTCAGTGGGCCAGCCCGGTCGGCAGCCGGCGCCACCACCCGGGATGGCCGTCTGCTGCGTAGCGGCAGGACCAGGCTCAGCGCCACCAGCAGGGGCAGCACGGTGGCCACGGCGAACGTCGGGCGAGAGCCGATGGTGCCGGCCAACCAGCCGGACAGGTAGCCGACGCTGATGCCGCCGAGCAACAGGGCCATGCGACCGAGCGTCTGGATCTGACCGATCTCCTCGTCCGTCTCGGCCACTTCCACGCTCAGGGCATCGGCGACGACGTCCTGCACCATGAAGCCGACGGTCACGAGCAGGCCGGCCACCAGGTAGGCGGCCTTGGTATCGACGCTGGTGGCCAGCAGCCCGTACCCGGTCAAGCTGAGCCCACCCCCGAGCAACAGGTAGGCCGTGCGGCGGCTTCCCAGCAGGGGGTAGACGTCGGAAGCCACGCCGGCAACCATCTTCATGGACCACGGCAGACTCAACCAGAACGCGATCCCGGCGGCCTCGGCCGGCGTCAGCTTGAGGACATCCTTCTGGAAGAAGAGCTCGGCCACCCCTGTCACGACGCTGGCGCCGTAACAGAAATAGGTCATCAAGATCGGAGTCCAGGCGAGACGAAAACCGCCGAGCATTCCTCGCACTGTCCCCATCGTACAGCAGAATAGCTTCAGTGTTCTCGCGGGTTATGCGGACCGCGGGTGGCCGGCGCGACGCACGAGATGCGCCGTTACTCGACGCTATTGTAAGTTGGTAATGGCCTTGCTACCTATATAAGTGAGAGCGCGATGACCGTGATCGAGCGGGCCCTGGCGTTTTACAAGCGGCGGCAGCCCCAGCCGACCTCACCTCCCCGCTTGGCTCTGGCCCTCGGTGGCGGGGGCGTCATGGGCGGGATGTACGAGGTCGGGGCTCTGGCCGCGCTGGAAGAGCGGCTCACCGGTACGGGGCAACTGTTCCACGTCTACGTCGGCTGCAGCGCCGGCTCCGTGGTCGCCTCGCTTCTGGCCAACGGCATTCGCGCGTCGGACATCTATCGCATCCTGGACCAGGACTTGCCCGATCCTCTGAACTTCCGCCGCGGGGCCGTGTTCTCCCCGGACTCGTTCCGCCGGGCCGCTGGACGGTTCGGTCGCATGATGTGGGCGTTCAGCAAGAACGCCATGACCGGCCTGCGGGGATCGATCCCCGACATGCTGGCCAGGGCCGAACGCGACCTCCCCCCCGGGTTCTTTTCGCTCACCGCGCTCGAGCGCTTCATCGCGGAGGCGATCGCCGCGCGCGGGCTGTCCAATTCCTTTACGGAGCTGCCCCGGACCTTGCTGATCCCGGCGGTCGACCTGGACCGCGCGGAGCGGGTGATTTTTGGCCAGGGCGATCTGCAGGACGTGCCGATCAGCCATGCCGTGGCCGCGTCGTCGGCGATCCCGGGGTTCTTCGAGCCGTACATGATCGGCGGGCGCGATTACGTCGACGGCGGCGTGGGCTTCAGCGGGCACGCCGATCTGGCCGCCGAGGCGGGCGCCGACGTGGTGTTGCTCGTCCACCCGCTGGTTCCGACGTTCCCGCCGGAGGACTCTGGCCTGACGATGCGGGCGAGGGGCCTGTACAGCATCATGGAGCAGACCAGCCGGATCTACGGACAGAACCTGCTCCAGCTGGGCCTGGCCACCCTCAGTGTGCGCTTCCCGCGCACGACGTTCTTCCTGCTCGAGCCGCCCCGGACGAACTCGCCGCTGTCCGGGCTCTGCATGGGCTTCGAGGGGGCGCGCGCGGCGCTGCGCTTCGGTTACACGTCGACGCGCGACTGGCTGGACACGCAGGGCGAGCCGCTCCTCAAGCGGCTGCTTCCCGAACCGGCCCCGGTCACGCTCTAGCCGCCGCGGCGGCGACCTACTCGATCACGCCCTTGTCTCGGAGAGCGGCGACGTCCGCGCTCGGCACACCGAGCTCGGCCAGCACGCTCTCCGTATGCTCGCCCGGCAGCGGGGCGGCCTGGCGCACGGCGCCGGGAGTGTCGGAGAGCTTGATGGCGATGCCGAACTGGCGCACCTTCCCGAGCACGGGGTGCTGGGTCTCCACGACCATCTGCCGGTGCGCCACCTGGGGATCGCGCACGACCTCCTCGACGTCGTAGACCTTCCCCACGCAGACGTCGGCCTTGACCAGCAGGTCGTACCATTCGTCCCGGTCGCGCGTCCTGATGATGGCCTCGATCTCCCGGCGGGCGGCTTCCTCCTCGGCATTGGCGGCCCGGACGAACTGGTCGGGGCGCCGGGCGAACCGCACGAGCTCGGGCCGGCCGATGGCCTTGCAGAAGTTCTCCCACAGCCAGGGCTCGGTGCAGCCGATGGTCAGCAGCTTGCCGTCCCGCGTTTCGTAGATCGCGTAGTACGGGTAGGAGCCGCCCAGGAAGCCCTCGCCACGCCGCGGCGCGATGCCGTCGCTGAAGAAGAACCGCATGTTCGGCGTCGCCGCCAGCAGCGCGATGGTGGTGTCCAGATAGGCGATGTCGACGTGCTGTCCCCGGCCCGTTCGCTCGCGGGCGAACAGCGCCAGCACGATACCGAGCGCCCCGTGCAGGCTGGCGCCCGCGTAGTCGGCGATGAGGTTCAGCGGGATCACGGGCTTGCGGTCCCGCTCGCCGATCAGGCCGAGCACCCCGGCCAGCGAGATGTAGTTGAGGTCGTGCGCCGGGTACGCCCGGGCCGGGCCATCCTGACCGAAGCCGGACAGCGAGCAGTAGACGAGGCGGGGATTGAGGCTGCGCAGGGTCTCATAGTCGGCGCCCAGTCTCGCCATCACGCCGGGGCGAAAGCCTTCGACGACGACGTCGGCCGAGGTCACCAGCCGCCGGAAGATGGCCTGTCCTTCGGGCGCCTTCATGTTCAAGGTCATCGAGCGCTTGTTGCGGTTGACGAAGGCGAAGGCCGTTCGCCGGTCCCACTCGGGGCCTCGCGGCCGCTCGGGGTCGGGCGTCTCGATCTTCAGCACGTCGGCGCCCATGTCGGCCAGGATCATCCCGGGCATCTCGGCGGGCGGCACCCGCGCCAGCTCCAGAACGCGGATCCCGTCGAGCACGCCCATCAGTCGATTCCGCCCACGAGCCGCGCAGTCAGCGCTCGGACATCGGGAATGTCCTCGAGGTGAGCGATCTGCTCGGCCACGGCCTCGGCCTCGTCGCGGCCGACGACCGGGCTGGCGCAACCGAGAAACTTCTCGTGCAGGGCCTGCGCGGACAGCGGCCGGTCGGGATGGCCGGAGGCGCCGCGGGGCGGCGAGTGGAGCGCCCGTCCGTCGCGCAGCCGGACGGTCACCCGGCTCCGGGCCTGCTCGGCCCCGCCCGCCAAGCTTTCATCGGCAACCATGGTGACGGCGGGCATCAGGGCCTGCACGACAGGATCGTCGACCTCCCCGTCACGGAAGGCGAGGAAATCGAGGCGGCCCTCCACCAGGGCGGTGGCCGCGCAGAACTGCATCGAGAACTTCCGTTCCAGCGCCGTGGCCGGTCGAGGATAGCTCAGGACCTCGATCGCGATGCGGCTGATGCCGATTTCAACCGCCGTGACGTCGCCCGCCTCGAGCCCGTGTTGCCGGCGCAGATCGAGGAGCGCGTCGACCGCCGGGTGGGTGAACGCGCAGGACGGGTACGGTTTGACGGCGATGCCCGAGTCCACCAGGTGCCAGCGTCGACCCAGTCGCTCCACAGCCTCGTCCAACGGGTTGCCGCCGAAGGCGGCCGAGAAGCCGCGCTTGCCGTCGAGCGCGGACTCGGATGCCGTCAGGCCCTCTCTGGCCAGTCGAGCCGCCAGCACCCCGCTCCGCGCCGCGTGACCGGCGTGATAGGGCTTCGTCATCGTGCCGAAGTTCTCCTGGACTCCCGAGGCCAGCGAGGCCGCCAGGGCCAGGGCCTGACGCGTCTGGGCCGGGTCCAGGCCGAGCACGCGGGCGGCCCCCGCGGCACAGCCGAAGGTGCCGATCGTCGAGGTGGCATGCCACCCGCGCTCGTAGTGCGGCGGGTTCAATCCGCTGCCGAGCGCGGCGTTCACCTCGAAGCCCACCAGGTAGCCGAGCGCCAGCGCGGCCCCGTCGGCCATCTCTGCCTCGGCGCAGGCCAGCAGCGCGGCCAGCAGCGGCACGCTGGGGTGTCCCATGAGGGCAAACGACGTGTCGTCGAAGTCGTGGGCATGACCGGCCGTGCCGTTGGCCAGGGCCGCCCACGTCGGTGCCGTGCGCAAGGCCGTGCCCAGGACCGTGCAAAGCGGTGCGCCGCCCTCGGCCCGGATGACCTCGCGTACGGCCCGGGCGGCCGGCTCGCCGGCCCCGGCGAGCATGACGCCCACGGTGTCCAGGGCCGCCCGACGGATGGCGTCGAGCGCCGGTCGCGGACAGTCCTCCAACGTGGTCTTGACGACGAAGTCGCTCAACCGCGCGATGGCCGTCACGCCCGCACCTTACCGCACTACTTCGCGTTATGGAAGATGACGCCCAGCGTGTAGCGCGAGCCTCGCGTGACGCGGCTGACGCCGTGACGCATGGTCGCCCGGAAGTGGCCGCGGGAGCCGGCCACGGGCCGCCAGCGGGTGGTGAAGATGACCGACGCCCCCTGTGCCGGGGCAATCACCTCGCCCCGGGACTGCGCCCGCGGCCGCTGCTCGACGAGCAGGAACTCCCCGCCCTCGTGATCGACACCGCGGCGGCTGAGAAAAACGGTGAGCTGCAGCGGGAAGGCCACCTCGCCGTAGAGGTCCTGATGCAGGCAGTTGTAGCCGCCGGCCTCGTAGTGCAGCAGCAGCGGCGTCGGCTTCGTCTGACCGGCCCGCCGGCAGACGGCGAGCAAACCCGCCAGGTCGGCCGGGTAGCGCCGGCGCGCGCCCAGCGCCGCTTCCCACCGGTTGGCCACGCCCGCGAGAGGGGGATACATGCGCTCGCGCAGCTCGGCCACCACGGGCGGCAGGGGCTCGGCGAAGTACTTGTACTCGCCGACGCCGAAGCGATAGCGCTCCATGTCGACGCGGCTGCGGAAGCGGGCGTCGTCGGAGTAGAGGGTGACCAGGGCCTGGCATTCGGCCGCCGTCAGCAGAGCCGGCGTGGTGGCGTAGCCCCACCGCCACAGCGCGTCCTCGAGCCCGGTCCAGTCCAGCGCGGCCACGCGTTCGGCGATCGATGAAGGCGTCGTCGCCATCGGGCTGCCATCGTACCGCCGGTCGCCAGCACGCGCATTGCACGTGTCACAGCCGGAGGCCGCCGCCCGGGCGGCCAGGGAGGTGCGCATGGCGAGAAGGTACGGACGCAAGGCCAGTCAATCCGTCGAGCGGGCGATGCACAAGGCCAAGCGCGGCAAGCTCACGAGCGGCCGCAGCGGCAAGAAGGTCACCAGCCGCAAGCAGGCGATCGCGATCGGGCTGTCCGAGGCGCGCCGCAAGGGGGCCAAGGTGCCGGCCCGACGGCGGCCTCGCAGAGGTCGGCGAAAGTGAAGTCGCACCGCGCGCGAATGGGGAGGGTGGGAGGGGGCCGCTGCCCCCTCCCACTAATAGTAGACCGGCTCGATGGCCCGCCAGAACTGCGGGTCGTGGCCGGAAAAGAGCCGCGCGCCGAGCAGGCGGGCCAGCGTCTTGAGCCGCTTGATGGAGTGCAAGGCCAGGGTGGGATTCCAGACCACGCCGGGGACGCGCTCGGCCGTCCAGGTGCTCCGTCCAGTAGCAGGCGTCCCCGGTGAGGATCACCGGCCCGGTCCGGGGCAGCTCGACCAGGAGCGATTGGTGGCCGGGGGTGTGGCCGTCGGTGCGCAGCACCGTGATTCCCGGGGCCAGCTCGGCGTCGCCGTCCAACAGGCGCCAGCGGCGGCCGGCCACATCGAAGTTCTTCCGGTAGTAGAACGGGGCGAAGAAGGCCGCCGGGTAGTGGGCGTAGGCGTACTCGTCCTGCTGGGCGACGAGCTCGGCCCGCTCGAGCAGCTCGATGCCGCCCGCATGGTCGTAGTGCAGGTGGGAGAGCACCACCAGGTCGATGTCGCCCGGCGCGCGGTCGAGCCCCTGCAGACGGTGAACGAGCCGGTCCGCCTCCGTGAACCGGGCCAGGGGATCGCTGCGCAGCAGTCCGGGGACGGCGCGCGGTGACAGCCCGGTGTCGAACAGGATCGTCGCGTCGCTGGTCCGCACGAGATAGCAGCCGACGGGAATCTGCACGCGCTCACCCGAGAACTCGCCATAGAACAGCAGCGACCGCGGGGCGCCCATGAACCCGTTCAGCAACGCGTGCAGCGCGTGAACCGCCATGGCGCGGCATGATAGCACCGGTGGGCCGGACCTCCGGGCGGTGGCCCGCTGGAGTAGAATCGCGGCGTGGACTTCGCCCTGACCGAGCAGCAGGAGCTGATCCGCAAGGAGGTCGCCACGCTGGCGCGGTCGTTCTCGCTCGAGTACTGGCGGGAGAAGGACCGCACCGCGGACTACCCGTGGGAGTTCGTGCGCGCCTTCGCTGCCGGTGGCTGGCTGGGCGTGGTCATCCCCGAGACGTATGGCGGTTCGGGGCTGGGCGTGACCGAGGCCTGTCTGCTTCTGCACGAGATTTGCGCGGCGGGCGCGGGCACCAGCGGGGCGTCTCCCATTCATTTCTACGTCTTCCCGCCCATGCCCCTGGTCAAGCACGCCAGCGAGGCGCTCAAGCGGAGCATCCTGCCCCGCATCGCCACCGGCGAGATCGTGATGTCCTTCGGCGTCACCGAGCCGAACGCGGGCACGGACACCTCCCGTATCGAGACGCGCGCCGAGCGGCGGGGCGATCGCTTCGTCGTCCACGGCCGCAAGGTGTGGAACACGAACGCCCGGCAAGCCACGCACATGCTGCTCCTGGCCCGGACGTCCCCCCGCGAGGCGGACAGGCCCTTCGCGGGGCTGACGTTGTTCTTCGCCGACTTCGACCGGACGCGCATCACCGTGCGCGAGATCGAGAAGCTGGGCCGGGCCGCCGTGGACTCCAACGAGATCTTCATCGACGGCCTGGAGATTCCCGTCGAGCACGTGGTGGGCGAGGTCGGGCGCGGGTTCTACCACCTCCTGGATTCGCTCAATGCCGAGCGCATCCTCACCGCAATCGAGGCCGTGGGTATCGGCCGCGCCGCCCTCGAGCGGGCCACGCAATACGCCAGAGAGCGCGTCGTGTTCGACCGTCCCATCGGCCAGAATCAGGCGGTGGCCCACCCCCTGGCTCTGGCCTGGGCGAAGCTGGAGGCGGCCGAGCTGATCACCTTGAAGGCGGCCTGGCTGTTCGATCGTGGCCGGCCGTGCGGCGCCGAGGCCAACACCGCCAAGCTGTTGGCCGCCGAGGCCGGCTTCGAGGCGTGCGACGTGGCCGTGCAGACCCACGGGGGATACGGGTACGCCAAGGAATTTCACGTCGAACGCCTTTGGCGCGAGATCCGCCTGTACAAGATCGCCCCCGTGTCCCAGCAGATGGTGCTGAACTATCTCAGCGAGCACGTGCTGGGCCTGCCGCGCAGCTACTAGCCCGGCGGGAATCCCGCGGCCGGTCGCTGGTCGCGCAAGTAGCGCATCGGGACCGTTAAATTGACAGTCCGCCAGCGCCCCTGGTACGTCTGGATAGGACACCAATGTGATCTGCGCAGCCGGAGAGGAACGCTCGATGGCCGGGACGTTGGCTAGGGCATTTTCACTAGCGCGCGCCGCTGCGTGACGTCCCCCCTGACGAAGCGCCGGGTCCTGGTCGTGGACGATGCCGGTGAGGTGATCGTCCTCTGCGTCAACATGCTTCAATCGCTCGGCTACGCCGTCAAGGGCGCGAACCGTCCGCAGACCGCGCTCGAGCTCCTCGGTCAGGAGAGGTTCGAGCTGATGATCGTCGACTACAAGATGCCGGAGATGAACGGCTTCGAGGTGTTCCTGCAAGCTCGCCGGCTCCAGCCCCGGATGGCGGTCCTGCTCCTGACCGGACACGGCACCGCGGACATCGTGGAGGAGGCCGCGGCGATGGGGTTCGATGCGATCCTGCTCAAGCCCTTCACCCGTGATCAGCTGCACGCTGCCGCCAAGCAGGCGCTCCGCGGGCACATGTGAGCGGCATGCTCTCGCGAGCCGAGACCGCCCGGCGCACCTCCAACTACAGGGTCGTGCGCCCGCTCGTCAATGCCGTGCAGTGGGGTCTCGACCGGACGGTGTCCGTCGGCTATGGGGTCGTGTACGATTACATCTTCGAGCGCTTCGGGCCGTACCGCGCCCTGCAGCGGGAAGTGCTGGCGCGGGTGGAGGCCTCGCTCGTCGGCGGCGCCAGTCCGCGCCACGAGATCCGCGTGCTGGAGGTCGGCTGCGGGCCCGGAAACTTCAGCTGCCTGCTGGCCGAGGCGGGCTTCGCGGTGGTGGGCATCGATCCCTACGCGGGACTGGTCGAGCTGGCCCGTGAGAAACGCCGGGCGCTGGGCCTGTCCCACCTCGCCTTTCAGCACGCCGACCTGGCCCACGGTGGGGTGTTGTGGGATGCCAGCTTCGATCAGGTCGTCTGCATCCACGCCCTCTACGCCCACCCGGAGCCGCGCCGCCTGCTCGCCGAGATCCACCGCGTCCTGAAGCCGGGCGGCCATGTCGTGATCGTCAACCACACCCGGCGGATCGCCCTGGGGTCCACCTTCACCGAGGTCCGCCGTCGCGACGGCCGGACTCCGGCATGGCAGGCGCTGCTCCTCTGGTTGATGCCCAACGCCATCTTCGAGGCGGCCCGCAAGCCGGTGGGGCCGCACTACTGGGACGAGGCGACGTTCGCGGCCGAGCTCCGAGCCGCCGGCTTCATGGTGCGCGAAATGCGGCGCACGTTCCTCAACGCCACCAGCCTCCTGGTCTGGGCACGCAAGGACGAGGCGCCGCGGTGAAGGAGCCGGGCGCACTGGCCTGGAACGGGCAGCCGCCGATGACGGTGAGACCGATGCGGGTGCTTCTCGACCGGCTGCTGGCGATCGCCTACGGCCTCGGGTACGACGCCGTGGTGCGGGGCTTCTCACCCTACCAGGCGCTGCTCGACGAAGTGGCGGCCTGCGTGGCGCGGGTCTCGGGCGGCCCGCCGCACCGGCTGAACGTGCTCGACATCGCCTGCGGGACGGGGACGGTCGCGGCCCGGCTGGCCCGCGAAGGCTACCGTGTGGTCGGGCTCGACTCGATCGAGCACCTGGTCGCCGTGGCCCGGCGGCGGTACGGGCAGTCCGGCGCCATCGCGTTTCACCATCTCGACCTCGCCCGCCATCCCGTGCCCGAGGCCGGCACCTTCGACGTGGTGGTCAGCATGCACACGCTCTACTGGCACCCCGATCCGCCTGGTATTCTGAACGCCTGCCGCTCGGCCCTGCGCCCGGGTGGGCACGGGATCTTCCTGACGTATGTCCGTCCCGCCTACGTGGCCCGGACGTTCGGGCTGATCCGGGCCGAGCAGGGGCTGCTCGGAGCCCTGCAGGCCCTGCGCTGGCTGCTGCCGACCGCCGCCTTCGAGGCGGTGCGCCACTGCGAGGCCCGCTACATGAGCCGGGACGAGTTCCACCGGAGCCTGGTGCAGGCGGGTTTCGAGGTGTTGGAGTCGCGCGAAACCTTCCTGGCCGGTCTGAGTCTCCTGGCCTTGACCCGAGCCACCCGGCCGGCCGGCCGCTGAGCGAGGGTGGGATACGGCCCAGGGCACTCCCCCCGGCAGGCCGCCGACCGGTATGATCGGGGCTCACGGCTATGAGCTTCAACGGCCGGCGCCCTCATCGTCCGCGACCGCGAGGGTCCGCGGGGCCAGGAGTACCGGCGCGTGATGCGCCTGCCGGACAGCCCGGACGAGCCCGACCAGGAGGTCGAGAACGTCATCGCCCGCGGGCGGCGCGTCTACCTGCGCACGCTGCTGCGTCGAGACCTGGAATTCCTCAGCGAGTGGGCCGACGATCCGTTCCTGCAGCGCATGGTCGGCAGCGAGTTCCTGCGGGCCTTCAAGCACGCGTACGACAAGGATCCATCCTTCTACGACGCCTGTCTGAACGATCCCACGCAGGTGGTGCTCGTCATCATGGCGGTGGAGCAGCGCGAGCCGCGCGACAAGAAGCCCCTCGGGCTGGTGCGGCTGTTCAGCATCCACCTCCAGGAAGGCTACGCGTTCCTGGAGACCCTGCTGGGCGACCAGCACGCGATCCGGCGAGGGTTCGGGGTCGAGGCGGGCAAGCTGATCTGCGCCTACGGGATGGATGTGCTGGGGCTCCGCCGCATCGAGGCCAAGGTCTACGCGTACAACCGCTTGTCCATCAACTCCCTGCTCCGGCACGGCTTCCGGCAGGAAGGCGTCTTGCGTCAGGCCGGCTTCTACGACGGCCGACACTTCGACGTCCTGGTCTTCGGAATCCTGCGCGAGGAGCTCGAGGCACAGCGGCAGACAGAGATCGACCAGAGCTCGTATCACTTCCCGTTCACGGGGCCGCCGGATGAGCCTGCATAAGGTCCTGCCGCTCCTCGCGCTCCTGCTGAACGTCTCCCTGGCCGGCATCGCCCTGCTCCGCAATCCCGGCAGCCGCATCAACCGGGTCTTCGCCTACTTCGTCGGCGCGCTGGCCGTGTGGAACTTCGGGGTCTTCATGCTCCGGAGCAGCGCCGACGAGGCGACCGCCCACTTCTGGGAGATCGTCATCCACGTCGGCGTCATCATGCTACCGGCGCTCTATTACCACTTCATCCTCATCTTCCTGGACGCGACCGTTCGCCACCGGCGTTCGCTGGTGGCCGCCTATGCCGCCTCCCTCGCGCTCATGGTCCTGAACCTGAGCGGCTCCCGGCTGTTCATGACGGGTGTGACGAACACCCACTGGGGGTGGGCCCCGGCCACCGGGCCGCTCTACGTGCCGTTCTTCGTGGCCTGGAACGCGCTGCTCGTCTACGGCATCGCCTTGCTCCTGGGTGCGTACCGCAGCATCGAGTCCAGCTTCCGTCGGAATCGGGCCCGGCTCGTGCTGCTGGGGTCGTTCGTTAGCCTGGCCGGCGGGTTCGTGGACTTCGTGCGCTTCATCCTGGCCCGGGTGTATCCGGCCGCCGATCAGATCTATCCCGTGGGGATTCCGGCCAACATGTTCTTCGCCCTGACCCTGGGGACGTCGATCGTCCGCTACCGGATGTTCGACGTCGACCTGGTGGTGAAGAAGACCGTCGTCTACTCCGGCGTCGGCGTGGCTCTCACTCTCGTCCTGGCCCTGGTGACCAGCACGGCGGAGCGCTACCTCGGCCTGCAGGGCAGCAGCGCGGTGTGGGTGGCCGTCCCCCTGGGCATGCTCATGACGCTGTTGCTGAGCCCCCTGGGGCAGAAGCTCGAGAGCCGGATCGAGCGCGTGATGTTCACGCGACGCCACGGGTGCTACGAGTCGCTGCTGGCCCTCAGCAAGCGGATGAGCGGCATCCTGCACTTCGATGGCCTGGTGGATACGCTGGTCCAGGGGTTGGTCCGCGGCGTACCCCTTACGCATTGCGTGCTCATGATCCACGACACGGAGGCCGGTGCCTTCGTGCCCTACCGCACCGAGCACGCCCTCGACGCGTCGATCACCACCAATCCCCTGCCGGCGGCCAGCCCCATCGTCCGCTGGCTGGCGACCCAGGAGGGCGTGCTGGTCAAGGAAGAGGCCAAGCTCAATCCCCGGCTCGCCGGCTTCTTCGAGGCCGCGGAGAGCGAGCTGGAGGAGATCACCGCCGCCCTGCTCGTGCCCCTGCGCGTGGAGACCAAGCTGATCGCCATCCTGCTGGTGGGGGAGAAGCTTTCCGGTGAGATCTTCGATCAGGCCGAACTGGACATGCTGTCGCTGCTGGCCAACCAGGCGGCGGTGGCGCTGGAGAACGCCCGGTTGTACGAGGATCTCGGGCGGACCAATGCCCAGCTCGTCCAGGCCAGCCGGCTCAAGTCCCAGTTCCTGGCCAGTATGTCCCACGAGCTGCGGACGCCGCTCAATTCCATCATCGGGTTCTCCAAGGTTCTGCTCAACCGCATCGACGGCGAGCTGGGCGAGAAGCAGGAAGCGTACGTGCGCTCGGTGCACAACAGCAGCACCCATCTGCTCCAGCTCATCAACAGCATCCTCGACATCTCGCGCATCGAGGCCGGCAAGCTCGATCTCAAGCGGGAGGACTTCGACCTGCCCGAGCTCATCGACGAGTGTATCGAATCGTCGCTGCCCCTGCTCCGTGGCAAGCCGCTCAAGCTGGAGAAGGACGTGCCCGTGGACGTGCCCCGGCTGACCGCCGATCGAACCAAGATCAAGCAGGTGCTGCTGAATCTGCTCTCCAACGCGGTGAAGTTCACGCCGGGGGGCCGGGCCCTGGTCCGGGCCCGCCTGGAGGGCGACCAGGTCCACGTGAGCGTGAGCGATACGGGCATCGGCATCCGCAAGGCCGATCTGAGCCGGCTGTTCGAGCCCTTCGAGCGTCTGGAGAACCCGCTGGCCCGGCAGGCCGGCGGCACCGGCCTGGGGCTGGCCATCAGCAAGAAGTTCGTCGAGCTGCACGGTGGCCAGATGTGGGTGGAGAGCCGCGAGAGCCTGGGGTCGACCTTCCACTTCACCCTGCCGCTGCGATCAGGGGCCGCGTGACCGTCCCGATCCCCTCGCGCCCGACCCGCGGGGTCAAGATCCTGCACATCGAGGACAATCCCGACAACCGGGTCCTGGTGCGAGCCCTGCTCGAGGCGGAGGGCTATACCGTCGTGGAGGCCGAGGACGGCCTGAGCGGCATCGAGGTCGCCCTTCGCGAAGAGCCGGCGCTGGTCCTGCTGGATATCAACCTGCCCGGCGTCGACGGATACGAGGTCGGGGTCATCCTCAAGTCGTTCCCCAGCCTCGGTGTCACCCCGGTCATCGCCGTCACCGCCTACGCCATGGAGGGCGATCGGCAGCGGACCCTGGTGGCCGGATGCGACGGCTACATCCAGAAGCCGATCGACGTGGACCAATTTCCCCGCCAGGTCGAGGAGTTCCTCCGCGGCAAGCGTGAGCGGGTGGACGAGGTGGAGGCCGGCCCGTACCTGCGCGAGCTGAACCAGCGACTGGTCTACCGGCTGATCAGCCAGGTCGAGGAGCTCAAGCGGCTGAACCAGCACTTCGTGCGCCGGGCCGTGCAGCTGGAGGACTTGCACGAGGCGGTGCAGGACATCACGGCCGAGCTCGGGCTCGCGCCGATGCTGGAGCGGCTGCTCCGGGCGCTGGCCCGGGCGCTGGGCACGGTGAGCCTCACCGTGGAGCTCACCGACCCGGCGGGCATGCGGGTGACCGCCGCCGGCACGCCGTTCGAACGCGGCGCCGGCGTGCTGGGCGCGACGGTCGCCGACGAGTGGGTCGAGGTCGAATGGAGCCTGCCCCTCAACGTACGCGGCCGCGCGTTGGGGACACTGACGGCGCGGCACGTGGTGCCGCCGGGGGCCCGGTCCGATGAGGAGCAGCTGCTCAAGATCGTGGCCAACCAGCTGGCCATTGCCGTGGAGAACACGCGCCTCTACACGGAGACCCAGGCCCGGCTGCGGCAGACGGAGACGCTGCTCGGCGTGAGCCAGGCCGTGGGCTCGGCCCTCACCATCGCCGAGGCCGCCCGCCGCACGACGGAGGCCCTGGTCCGCGCGCTGGGCGCCGACGTGGGCGGGGCCTGGCAGCTCACGCCAGCCCGGGACCGGCTGATCCCGCTCGGCGGATACCGCGTGCCGAAGGAGGTGTTCGCGGCCGCGGCCGAAACACTGCCCGCCAGCGGAAGCGTTTTGCTCGAGCAGATGCTGCGGGGCCAGGGCCCGATCTACGCCAGCGACAGCACCGCCGATCCTCGCTTCGACCATCCGCTGCTCAGGCTGCTCCCCCACAAGTCCGCCCTCGTGGTGCCCATGCGCGTGAAGGACGAGGTCCTCGGCGGCTTCGCGGTGGCCTGGCTGCACCAGCACCACGAGTTCCGCCCGGAAGAGCTGCGCCTGGTGGAGGGGATCGCCCGACAGGCCGCGGTCGCGATCGACAACGCCCGCCTGCTGGAAGCCGAGCGGGAGACGCGCGACCGCCTGGCCGCGTCGCAGACGCGCTACCGGGAGCTGTTCGAGAACGTCATCGACATCGTGTACCTGCACGACTTCATGGGCCGGCTGCTGGAGGTGAACGAGGCAGCCGTGCGGGCCAGCGGCTATCCCCGTGACGAGCTGCTAACGATGAGCGTCCACGATCTGGTGGCGCGCGAGGAGCAAGAGCGGGTGATCCAGATGGTGGGGCGGCTGGCCAGCGGCGAGCGCCAGGTGGAGTCCCTGGTCGCCGAGTTCGTCAACCGCGACGGGGCCCGCCTGATCCTGGAAGCCGTGGGACGGGTGGTGGTCCAGGACGGCAGGCCCGCCGCCATTCTCGTCTCCGCGCGCGACGTCACCGTCCGCCGCCGGCTCGAGCGCCGCCAGGAGACGCTGGTGGCGCTGAGCCGCGAGCTGGCCAGCGAGATCGACCTCGAGCGCCTGCTGCCGCGCATCGTCGAGGAGGCCCGGCGGCTCATCGGTATGCACTCGGCGCTGCTGCTGCTGCTCGAGGACGACGAACTAGTCCTGCGGGGGGCGTCTGCGGTCGACGAGGCGATGCTGGTGCCCGGCGAGCTGGGGGCGACGCCTAATCTCTTGCGGATCGCCCTGCGCGAGCGCCGCCCGCTGGTCTACGCTAACCTCGCCGCCGATCCCGCCTGGCGACCCACGCGCCTGGTCGGCGAGTTCGGCTACCGCGCGATGCTCGCCGTCCCGCTGACGGTGAAGGAGCGGACGCTGGGTATTCTACAATTGCTGCATCGGGAGCCCCGGCAGTTCGCCCTCGAGGAGATCGAGTTCCTGCGCGCGCTGGCCACGCAAGCCGCGCTGGCCATCGAGAACGCTCGGCTCTTCGCCGCCCGGCGCGAGGAGGCCGAGATCTCGGCCGGGCTGCTCCGGCTGGCCAAGGCTATCGAGGGTGTCCAGGAGCTGGACGAGGTGCTGACAACGGTGGTCCGGACGACGACCGATCTGGTGGGGCGACGCCAGTGCCTGCTGTTCCTCCTCGACCCCGTCGATCAATCGTTGCTGCCGCGGGCGGCCGCGGGACTTCCCCCGGAACACCGCCCGGCGTTCGAGAGCCTCCGCGACGCCGCTCACCTGCCTTCCCTGAGCGCCGCCCTGCGCAGCCAGGACCCGGTGACCCTGGACGATGCCGGCCCGGACGCCCAGCAGTGCCCGGCCCTGGCCGCGGTGCTCGGCCTGCGGGCGATGCTGCTGGCGCCCATGGTGAGCGGCGGCCGGGTGCTGGGCGCGCTGGGCATCCACACTCCGGGCAGCCGCGAGGTCTTCTCGGCCAAGGAGGTGGCGCTGGCCCGCGGCATCGCGGCCCACGCCGCCGTCGCCATCGACAAGGCCCGACTCTTCCAGCAGACCCAGATCCGGCTTCGGGAAACCGAGACCCTGCTCAACATCACCAAGGCCGTGAGCTCCACCCTCGATCCCACCGAGACCATGCGGCGGGTGGCGCGTGAGATCGCCCGCACGCTCGGCGCGGACATGGTCGGAGCCTACCTGGCCGACGCCACCCAGGAGGCGCTGCACCCGATCGCCGGCTACCGCGTGCCTCGCGAGCTCTACGACGACTTCCTGCGCTTTCCCATCCCCATCAAGGGCCATCCCGCGATCGAGGAGGCATGGCAGAGACGCCAGGCGGTGTGGTCCAACGACGCCCCCGGCGACCCCCGAATTCATCGGCCGAGCTTCGACCGCTTTCCCCACCAGTCGCTGCTGTTCGTGCCCATGATCGTGAAGGCCCAGCCGATCGGCGGCTTCTTCGTCATCTGGTGGACGGAGCGCCGCGACTTCCGGCCCGACGAGATCCGCATCGTGGAGGCCATCAGCGACCAGGCCGCCATGTTCATGGAGAACGCCCGGCTCTACTCGGAAGCGACCCGCCAGCGGCGCGAGGCCGAGGAGCTCGCCCGCCTGGCCCGAATGCTGACGCAGAGTTTGGACGCCGCTGACGTAGGCGAACGCATCGTGGAGAGCGCCCTGGCGCTCCTGGGCGGCTCCTTCTCCGTCCTCCGCCTGCTCCAGCCGGACGGGACGCTCAAGCTCATCGCCGCCAAGGGTGACGCCCAGACGATCGCCGTCCTGCCCGCCGTCGCGCCGGCGAGAGAGGGCGTCGTCGGTCAAGCCGTGGCCCAGGGGGCGCCCGTATGGTCGGCCAGCATCGGGGAGGAGGAGCTGGCCGTTCCGCTGCGGGTCAAGCGGGAGATCATCGGGGCCCTCGGCGTGGGCGCGTCCCCCGGCCGCCGATTCACCGAAGCGGAAGTGGCGCTGGTGCAGACGTTCGCCGACCAGGCGGCCACGGCGCTGGAGAACAGCCGGCTCTACGGCGACCTCAGGACCGCGCTGCAGGCCGTGGAGGAGTCCCAGCGGCGTATCGTGCAAGGCGAGCGGTTGCGCGCCCTCGGGGAGATGGCGGGCGGGGTGGCCCACGACTTCAACAATGTGCTCGCCATCATCGTGGGCCGGGCCGAGGTCCTCCTGAGCGAGACCGAGGACCTTGATCTGCAGCGGCAGCTCAACGTCATCGTGAAAGTCGCTCTCGACGCCGCCCAGACGGTCAAGCGGATCCAGGAGTTCACGCGCGTCCGCCGCGCCCGGCCCTTCCAGCAGGTCACGCTCCATCAACTGGTCGAGGAGATCGTGGAGGTGACCCGGTCGCGCTGGAAGGACGAGGCGCAGTCCAAGGGCATCCGCTACGAGGTGGTCGTGGAAGCCGGCGTCACTCCCGTCATCGCCGGCGACCCGTCGGAGATCCGCGAGGCCCTCACCAACATCATCTTCAACGCGCTGGACGCGATGCCCGAGGGCGGCCGCCTGACCCTGACGACCGGCGTGGACGAGGGGCGGGTGTTCTGTGCCATCACCGACACCGGAATCGGCATGTCGGACGACGTCCGCCAGCGCATCTTCGATCCCTTCTTCACCACCAAGGGCGAGCGGGGCACGGGCCTGGGGCTGAGCGTCGTGTACGGCATCATCGGCCGTCACAACGGGGAGATCGACGTGCAGAGCCGCGCCGGTCAGGGGACGACGTTCACGCTCCGGTTCCCGACGGGCGAGCCCGCCGACCGGGAGACCGTGGCTGCGATCGGGACGGCGCCGCTCAAGAGCAGCGGGCGCATCCTGGTGATCGACGACGAGACCGACGTGGGGGACGTGCTACGTGACCTCCTCACACGCGATGGACACAGCGTGGTCGTGTGCCACGACGCCGAGGCCGGGCTGCGCCAGTTCCAGGCGGAAGCCTTCGACCTGGTCATCACCGATCTGGGCATGCCCGAGGTCTCGGGCTGGGAGGTGGCCCGTCAGGTCAAGCTGGCGCGGCCGGAGACCCGTGTCGCCATGGTCACGGGATGGGGGGACCGCATCGATCTGGCCGAGGCCGAGGCGCGGGGCGTGGACTTCGTCGTCGCCAAGCCGTTCAAGCGTGACCAGATCCGCGAGGTCATCGCCGCCGCGCTCGGCGGCGTGCCCGATCAGCGTTCCTCGCCCGCCGGGACCTGAGCGGCCCAGGCCGCCGCCGAGGCCAGGGCCAGACCCAGGACGGCCCCGCCCAGCGCGTCGAGGGGCCAGTGCGCCCGTAACACGATTCGCGCCAGCGCGACCAGCAGAACGATGAGGACCGCGCCGACGCGTACGGCCAGGCGCACGCCGCGTGAGGGCACGCCGGCGATCAAATAGCCGAGCGCGCCGAAGAAGGCCGCGGCCGCAGTGACGTGGCCGCTGGGGAACCCCAGCGAGAGGTCTTCGGGCCGGGTCCGCCCGATCAGGTGCTTCACGAGGCTCTCGGCCAGGGGCGTCGCGACGATCAGGCCCACCCAGGCCCGCCAGCGCTCGCGCGCGCCGGGGAACAGGGCGAACAGCACCACGGCGCCGGGGAGGATCAGGCGCCAGTCACCGGCGAGGTTGATCACGTCGAGGACGGCCACGAGCGTCGGCGACGCCCAGCCCAGGAGCGCGTGCCGGACGTCGGTCTCGGCCTCCACGGTCCCGACCAGCACCAGGACCACGAGCCCGGCGAAGCCGCCGCCGGCCAGCGCCAGCACGGTGAGCGGCAGCGGGCTCCGTGGTATCAGCGAGCGCGGCCCTTCACGGTGAACGAGCAAGCGGCCTCGACGACGTGACCGTCGACGGACAGCACGCGGTAGCGCACCGTGTAGGTGCCGGGGGAGATCGGCGGCAAGGCGACAGTGAGGCGGCGGGGATCGTCCCGGCTGACCGTTCCGTCGCCGCGGTCCACGCGCCGGCCCTCGGCGTCCTCCACCGACACCCGAGAGTAGGCGCCTTCCAGCCGCTCGCTGAACCAGAGCTCTACCCGCCCAGGGGGCTCGCTGACGACGGCGCGTCGTGCGGGCACCGACTTGACGAGAAAGGCGTGCCCCAGCACGCCGACGGGTGCCAGAGGCAGCAGGCCGATGAGACCGGCGATCAGGCGCGGCGCCCTCACTCCGGACGTCCGCGCCGGGCCAGCGCGCTCACGATGGCCACGAGGGCGACGCCCAGCAGCAGCACGACGGCCGCCCACATCAGCGCCTGCGCCAGCGGGCTTGCCGGAGCGGCGCGGGTCGCATCTCCGTGATCGGCCCAGGCCGCGGCCACGGAGGCCAGGGCGCCGGCGATCACTGGCCGGCCGCCTCCCATTCGAAGACGACGGAGACGGCCCGCGTAAATCGGTCCCTGGCGAGCGGGAGCGTGGTGGGCCCGATCGACAGGGTGATCTTCTGCGTACGGGGGGGCAGGGTGAGGTCCAGACGGTAGTGAAAGCCCTGCTCGCCCATCTGCGGGACCAGGCGCAGCCGCTCCGTCGGCCGGCGTTCGGCCTGCACCGCGGCGATGATGGGCAGGTAGGGGACGGGCTCATCGAACTCCCGATCGGTGACGAACACGCTGAGCCGGCCCGGGCCGAGCATCGGTTTCGTCGCCGCGGACTCATGTCCGGCCGCGTGATGGTGCCCGGCGCCGGGGTGCTCGCGGGCGGGCGCGGGTGACACGTAGACGAGCCGGATGCGATAGTCGCCAGCCACCTGCTCCCGCTCGATCTCATGCCCGTCGTGAGGGGCGTCTGATGCGCCGGTGAGCGACTTCAAATACGCGACGAGGTCGAGCCACTGCGCCAGCGAGAGGTTGTCCGCGAAGCTCGGCATAGTGGACAGGCCATCGGGCCCGGTATAACCGGGGCCTTCTAAGATGACGTGGTTCGGCGCCAGGACCGACTCGGCAAGGTACTCGGCCGGATGCTTGCCGCCCATGCCCGTCAGCTCCGGCCCCTTGGCCTGCGCCTCGTCGGCCGGCGTCGGTAGCAGCTCGCCCTTGATCACGTGGCACTTGTGACACTCGAGGTCGGCGAAGAGCTGCCGGCCCCGGGCGGCGTCTCCGGCGGGCACCGCGAACTTCCAGCCCCGCGGAACGCCGCCGGCCCGATGCAGCTCCTCCATCGTCACCCGTCGGGGACTGCGCGGACCGGGCACCGGCGCGGGGCTGGTCGGCGCGGCCGGAGCGGCGGCCTCCTGGCCGTGGCCGCGATGCGAATGCTGAGCGAGAGCGAGGCCGATGCCCGACAGGGCGAGCGCGGCCACGACGCCGACGCCCCCGAGCAGGATGGAACGCGTACCGCGGCTGATGCCCATGGCTATCTTCTCCAAGCGCGACGGCTCAGCGCGGCCGCAGCGCCATCCCGTGGGGGGCCCGGCCCACCGGGATCGTGCGCACCTCCTTGTGGGTGGCGAGGTCGATCACGGCGACCTGATCTGCGGTGCGGTTGGTCACCAGCGCGTAGCGACCGCTCGGCTCCATCACGACGAGATCCGGGTAGCCCCGCTGGGGGACGGTGGCCACCACCTTGTCGTCGGTGGTCCGCACGACGACGACCCGGTTGGTCTTGCGCAGAGTCGTGTAGAGGAAGCGGCCGTCCAGGGTGAGGGTGGCCTCGTGCACGACTCCCGGCAGCGGAATCTCGCCGACGATCCGATTGGTCGCGGTGTCGATCTTGAGGATGACCTTGTTTTCCCCGGCGGCCGCATACAGCAGCTTTCCGTTCGTGGACAGGGCCAGTCCCATGGCGTCGCCGCCCCCGTGCACGATGCGCCCGGTGACGCCCCGGGTGGCGGTGTCGATCATGGTGACGTCACCGGCCGTCTCGCCGGAGACGTAGAACACGCGGCCGTCACGGCTGAAGACACCGTGCGCCGGCCAGGTCGAGACTTCGATCCGGGCCTCGATGCGCTCGGCTTTCAGGTCGTAGATGATCACCTCGTCGTTGCTCGTCTCGCTGGCCCAGTCCAGCACGTAGAGATACCGGCCGTCCGGCGTGAAGGCCAGGTTGTAGGGATTGCCGCCGATTTTCACCCGTTTGACGAGCTTGCGGGCCTCGGCGTCGACGATTCCGAGGTCCCGGCTCTTGTCGTAGACGACCCAGGCGATCCGTCCCTCCGGATGGAACGCGATCCGGTTGGGCTTGCCCCGGCCGAGAGGAATGGCGCCGATCACCTCGAAGGTGTCCGTGTCGATGATCGAGATGGAGTCCGACCTCGTGTTGGTGACGAACAGCGTCGCGGCGCCTGCCGGCGACGCCGCCAGGACGCTGACCAGCACCCATAACGTCGACGCGATCCACGTGCTCAGGGGGCCTCCTCAGGGGGCGCGCTCCAGGGCCACGACGAGCACATTGGGGGCGGCGCCCCGTAAGGTGAATCGTACCTCGTCGCCGACCTGGACGCCGTCGTAAATCTCGGGAGACGCCACGCGGAAGCCCATGGTCATCGGCGTCATGTACCCGGCGATCTCCTCGTGGCTGATCACGATGAGCCCGGCCTCCGGCAAGAGGGCGCGCACGACGCCGCGCACCGTCCACTCCTGCTCGGCGGCGGCCCGCGTGTCCCGCGTCCGCGCCAGCTCCTCGGCGAGACGCTGAGCTTGCCGACCCCACCAGAGATAGCCCCCGCCCACCCCCAGCAGGAGGGACAGGTTGAGCAAGAGCACCACCTTCCAGGGCCGCATCAGTGCACGTGCTCGTCCGGCGCCGGCGCGCCGGCCGGCTCTTCGTTGAGTTGCTGGACCTGGGCCAGGAGCGAGTTCAGATCGTCCGGGGGCGGTCCCTCGGCCGCCCAGCGAGCCCGCAGGTAGCCGGATCGGTCGATGAGGAACTCGGCGTGCGGGCCGTCGGCGAGCAGGCTATAGGCATCCACGATGGCCTCAGCGCCCTCGGTGACGATCGGGAAGAGGATAGGGGGCCGGGAGGCCAGTTGGCGGATGGCGTCGGGCGCGGCATCGCGCGGCACGGCGATCGGTTCCACGCCCAGCAGCGCGAGCAACTGATAGTTCTGGGCGAGCTGGGCCAGCCGGGGGCGGGACTCGGGCAGGGTGTAGAGGACCAGGAGGACGATACGGCGGCCGCGAAAATCGCGAAGCCACTGCGCCGGGATCGGCCCCACCGAGAACGCGAAGTCGGGCGCCACGAGCCACGGCCGCCCGCGCTCCACCTCGGGCCCCAGCGAGCGGGCGGCCGCACGTGCCCCGAGCGCCCTGACGAAATTCACCAGGTCCCAGCGCTGGTCGACGGTGAGCCGCTCGCCGAAGCCCGGCATCCCGCCGCGAGCAATGCCGTGGGTGAGCCACCAGAACAGATCGCCAGCCGTGTGCTGGCTGGTATGCGGGGCGCGCAGGTCGGCGGGCCGGCGAGGCAGCCCTTGGCCGGCCGGCCCGTCGCCGGCACCCGTCGCGCCGTGGCACGCGACGCAGTGGGCGCGGTAGAGCGCGGCCCCCTGGGCGATGGAGGCGGCCTGATAGGGCACCGTGGGCCGGCGATACGTGGTTGGGTACGCATCCACGGTGAGCGCTGGCAGCAGCAAGGCGAGTCCGGCCCCGCCGAAGCCGACCGCGGCGGCGGCCGTCGTCCGGCGGGCCGTGCGGAGGAGCAGCGCGGCCAGCAGCGCCGACAGCCCGAGCACGGTGAGCTGCGATCCGATCAGCGCACGCAGGCGCAGGTCGGGCGAGCCGTCCAGCGCCGTGAGCGTGAGACGGAAGGCGAACGGCCACGTGGCCTCGACGTGACGGGCCGGCGGGGTCGTGGTCAGCGCGGCGACGATGCCGATGAGGACCAGGGCGAACGCCGCCTCGATCGTCATGCTGCGGGCCAGCCGCCGCAAGGCGGGACGACCGACGGACCTCGCCTCGCCGGCCAGCGCCGGTAGCAGTCGGCGACGGTTCAGCCCCGCCAGCGCCAGGATCGGCGCTACCAGGGCCAGCTTGGCGAGGAGCAGGCGACCGTAGGCGGTGCCCAGGAGGCCGGCCACGCTGCCCACGTGGGTCGCGGTGTTCCACACGCCCGAGAGTAGCAGGCCCAGAACGGCGACCAGGGCCAGCCGCGAGAAGCGCCGCGCGGCCAGGACGGCGTGCGGCCGCGCGTCGGCGCCGTCCTCCGCGCTCGCCGCAGCCATCAGCGCGGCGAGGGGCAAGAGCGAGCCCGCCCAGAGCCCCGCGGCGATCAGGTGCAGCCCGTCCACGGCGATCGCGCGCGCCGTCCCCGGGTCGACGGCGGCGGCGTGCCCGGAGGCGCCCAGGAGCGCCAGGGCCGCCAGGCCCAGGAATGCGGCCTGCCCGCGGGCGGCGAGCCAGTCGACGCGTCGACTGGTGTCGCAGCGCAGCACGAGGAAGGCGCCGAGCAGCAGGAGCAGACCGTGGCGGGCAAGCCAGACATGGCCACCCTGAGTTTGCAGGAGGACGCGACCGACCGCGCCCAGCTCCAGCGCCGCCGACATGCGTCCTTCCAGCAGGGCCGTCTGATATCCGAGCATGCCGAGGCCGGTAGCCAGCGCCAGGAGCAGCAACCGTCGCGCGTTGGCGAGCGTGCGCTCCTCCCAGACCGTTGCCGTCGGACGCGGCGCGCGCCCGGCAATGAGCGGGGCGCTGAGCGCGCCCACGACGAGCACCGAGGACAGCAGGTGGAGCCAGCGGATTGCGATCGTCGCCGCAGCGTTGAGGTCCACGAACCCGTACCTTACCATCGACCGCGATGGCCTCGCGTGGCGGCGGCGCCCTTCGGGCCGTGTTCTTCGACGCCGGCAACACGCTGCTGCGGATGGACTACGACGTGATCGCCGAGCGCTTGTGCGCCTGCGCCTGCGGCGTCCAGTGCCGCGCGACGGACGTGCAGCGGGCCGAGTGGCGGGCGCGGGTGCGGCTGGATGCCGCGCTCGGCCCGCCCCGGATGGGCCGACCGTCGACCGAATCCGCCGGCACCAGCGACCTCTACTCTCGGCTCCTGCTCGAGGAGCTCGGCGTCGGCGACCCGACCGTGCTCGACGCGATGGCGGCGTGGCGCCGGGCCTACAACCCTCCGGTGGGCTTGTGGAACACGGCGCAGCCCCACGCCGAGAAGGCGTTACGGCGGGTTCGGGCGGCAGGCCTGAGCGCTGCCGTCATCTCCAACTCGAACGGCTCGGTCCGCATGATCCTGGACTCGCTCGGACTCGGGGCCTACCTGGACTTCGTTCTGGATTCCTCGGAGGTCGGCGTCGAAAAGCCTGACCCACGGATCTTCAGGCTGGCGCTGGAGCGCGCTGGGCTCGGCCCCGGGCAGGCGATCTACGTCGGCGACCTTTACTCCGTCGACGTGCTCGGCGCCCGCGGGGCCGGCCTGGGCGCCCTGCTGCTGGACCCCGGCGCCTGCTGGGGCCCTCGCGACTGCCCCACCGCCCCCGATGTACTGACCGCCGTCTACCGGATTCTCGAGCAAGCAGGGCCATAAAGCAGGACTGTTCAGGGCCGGTTCCACCGCTCCCACTGCGTTGCACCTCACGCGAAATGGGGAGGTCTGGAGGGGGCAGCCTCGCCCCTTCCAGGTTCATGCCGAGGTTTGGAGGGGGCGCGCCTCGTGCCCCCTCCAAGTTCATGTCGAAGCGTGAAGTCACTCCGGCAGCGTGACGAACGGGTAGCGGCGAAGGGCGTCGTAGAGGACGCGCTTCATCTGCTGGATCTCGCGCTCGGTGCCCGCCTCGAAGCGGAGGGTGAGGTAGGGATTGGTATTGGAGGCGCGGACGAGGCCCCAGCCGCCGCCGGGAAACAGCACGCGGGCGCCGTCGATGTCGATGGTCTCGTAGCGCTGACGGAGGTCTCGAGCCAGCTCGTCGATCACGCGGAACTTCTCGCTGTCGGGGCACAGCGCCTTCAGCTCCGGCGTCGCGTGCAGATGGGGCACCGAGTCGAACAGCCGCGACAGCGGCTCCTCGGCCCGGGCGGCGATCGCCAGCACCTTGCCGGCGGCCAGAAGTCCGTCGTCCACTCCGTAGTAGTCCTCGGCGAAGAACATATGGCCGCTGACCTCGCCGCCCAGGAGGATGCCATCGTCCCGCATCTTGCGTTTGAGATGCGAGTGCCCGGTCTTCCACATGACGGGCACCCCGCCGTGCCGCTTGATCTCGTCGACCAGCAACTGGGAGGACTTGACGTCGAAGACGACCTTCGCGCCGGGGTGGCGGGTCAGCAGATCGCGGGCCAGCAGGACGAGCACGAGGTCGGCCTCGTGACGACGGCCGCGCTCATCCACGACGCCGACCCGGTCGGCGTCACCGTCCCAGGCCACCCCCGCGTCGGCGTGGACCTCCAGCACTTTGGCCTGCAGGTCCACGACGTTCTCGGGGTCCTCGGGATCGGGCAGGTGATTGGGAAAGCGGCCATCCGACTCGCAATGCAGCTCGATCACCTCGCAGCCGAGGCGGCGGAGGAGCGCGGGGCCGTGGAGGCCGGCCACGCCGTTGCCGGCGTCGGCCACGACGGTGAGCGGACGCGTGATCGTCACCAGGCGCTCGACGGTCGCGAAGTAATCTTCCCGGGGATCGCGTGCGGTCAGGGTGCCGCTGCCCGTGGCGTAGTCCTCGTCGAGGATGAGGCGGCGGAGGCTCTGGATTTCCTCTTCGGTGAGCGGCGCGGCGCCGGCCCACACCATCTTCACGCCGTTGTACTCGATGGGGTTGTGGCTGCCCGTGATGGTGGCGCCCCCGTCGAGACGCCAGTGCGCCGTGGCGAAATAGAGGATGGGAGTGGTCACGAGTCCCACGTCCACGACATCGACGCCGGCGGAGCGCACGCCGTCGACGAAGGCCCGCTTGAGGTCCGCTGAGGACAGCCGGTTGTCCTGGCCGACGGCGATGGTCCGGCCGTTCCGCCGGCGCAACAGCGTGGCGTAGGCCCGACCGACGCTGCGGAAGACTTCGGGATTGATGTCGGTGCCCACGCGGCCGCGGACGTCGTAGGCGCGGAAGATGTGCGGGTTCAGCATTGTGTGGCCGGCGCTCCTGGGCTAAGGTGAGCCGGTTGCGCGATCACCCCTGGAGGGTACCACGGTCACCCGCGATCGATTCTCGAGGTTGCCATGACCGACGACACCGAGCTCCGCGAGCGTACCCGACAAACCGCGCGTCTCCTCTTCCACTCCATCAGCGGTGGCGTGGGCTACGAGACGTGGCGGAAGTTCGACCGCGGCCTGGCCCGTGAGCTGTCCATGTTCTTCCTGGGCAAGCTCTACAGCCGCGAGGTGCTGTCCCAGAAGCAGCGCGAGCTCTGCGCGGTGGCCTCGCTCACCGTGCTGGACCGCCCGCGCGAGCTGAGCGCCCACATCCATGCCGCCCTCAACGTGGGCGCCACGCGGCAGGAAGTGGCCGAGACGATCTTCCAGCAGGTCACCTACGGCGGCATGCCGGTGGTCGTGGAGGCCCTCGAGGTCTACGCCGAGGTCCTGCGCGCTCGCGGCGAGCCGTTCCCGGCCGACGAGCCCTGATGTCCGCGCGCGCCCTGGAGGCCGCGGTGGAGGCGGCCCGGGCTGCCGGCGAGATCGCGCTGAAGTACTATCGGGCCGGCGTCGCGGTGACCCTCAAGGCCGACCGCACGCCGGTGACCCAGGCCGACCGCGAGGCGGAGCAGGCCATCGTCGAGATCCTCGGGAGAGTTCTTCCCGGCTACGGCTTCGTCGGCGAGGAGCTCGGCACGCGGGGACCGTCCGAACGCCGCTGGATCGTCGATCCCATCGATGGGACGCAGAATTTCATCCGCCGGATCCCGTTCTGGGCGACGCTGATCGCTCTGGAGGAGGCGGGGGAGCTCACTGTCGGCGTGATTCACAACCCGGTCACCGGCGAGCTCTACACCGCCCGGCGTGGCCACGGCGCTCAGCTCAACGGCGTCCCCCTGACGGTGTCGCCGCGGGCCGACCTGGCCGAAGCGCATCTCATCCATGCCGGTCTCGACCTGATCCGGCGCGGCGGCCACTGGGATGGCTTCGTCAAGCTGGTCGGCGCCACGGCGCGCCAGCGGGGGTTCGGCGACTATTACGGCTACACCCTCGTGGCCGAGGGTAAGGCGGAGATCTACCTGGAGGCCGACCTCAAGCCCTGGGACCTGGCCGCGTGCCGGATCCTGGTCGAGGAGGCGGGAGGTCGGTTCACGGACTTCGACGGCCGGGCCACCATCTACACGGGTACCGCGCTGGCAACCAACGGTCGACTGCACGAAGCGGCCCTCGCCGTGCTCCACGGCCTTGAACCCTCCCGGGGCGTCTGTTAGGGTCCGATTGCCATGACGGGCCGAGGCCTCGGGGTGTCGATCATGCCGCTCGACAACCGTCGCGAGGCGCTCGTCGCCGCGGCGGTGGAGGCCGACCGCCTCGGCTACGAGGCGTTCTCCCTGCCCGAGACGTGGGCGCTCGACGTCACCGTGGTGTTGGCCGAGGCTGCCGTGAAGACCCGGCACATCGCGCTGGCTACGGGCATCGTCAGCATCTGGGGCCGGAGCGCGGGCACGCTGGCCATGATGGCCGCGACCCTGGCATCGCTGTCGGGCGGTCGCTTCGTGCTCGGGCTCGGCGCCAGCACGGCCCAGCTCGCCGAAGGGCTGCACGACGTACCCTTCCAGACACCGGCTGTCCGTCTCCGGCGGACGTTGACCCAGGTGCGCGCGCTGCTGCGCGGGGAACGCATCCCGCTGGCCGCCGGGGGCGCTCGCGCGCTCAAGCTCAACCTGCCGCCGACGCCGCAGGTGCCGATCTACCTGGCGGCGCTGGCCGACGAGTCCATCCGGCTCGTCGGAGAGCTGGCCGACGGCTGGCTGCCCTTCCTCTATCCGTGCAGCCAGCTCGCCGCGGGGCGGGCTCTGCTGGCCGAGGGTCGAGCGCGGAGCGGCGCCAGCGGGGAGCTTCCGCTCATCTGTCCGTCCGTGCCGACCGTCGTGGCCGAGGACCCGGCCCGAGCACGCGAAGGCGCGGCCTGGTTCGTCGCCTTCTACCTCACCACCATGGGGCCCCTCTACCGGCAGTCGCTGGCCCGCCAGGGCTTCGGCAAGGAAGTGCAGGCGGTGCTGGCCGCGAATACTCCGCGCAATCGGGGGCTCGTTCCCCCGGAGGCCGAGATCCTGCTCGAGGAGCTGACGATCTTCGGCACCCCGGAACAGGCTCGCACCCGCGTCGCCCGCTGGTATGCCGCCGGCGCCGCCCTGCCGATCCTCTTGTTGCCGCCGAACCTGACGCCGGACGAGATCTCGCTGGCGCTCGACGCCTTCCGGCCGCTCGTCGAAGCCCCCACCGGTGCCCGGATCCAGCGCATGGGCTCGGCGTGAGCGGCGTGACGGGACGCGACCGGGTCGTGGCCGCCTACAAGGGGGCCTACGCCGACCGGGTGCCGGCGTATCCGATCGCCGGGTCGTTCGCCGGCTGCCTCGACGGGCTCAGCATCGAGGAATACTGCACCAATCCCACCAAGGCCGTGCGGGCGATGCTGAACTACTACGAGCGGTACGAGCCCGACATCATGATCGCCTTCAACGACCTGGCCAAGGAGGCCGAAGCGATCGGCTGCCACGTGAAGTACTCCGACTATGTGGTGCCCTCCATCGACCAGCACGTACTGCAGGACGACAAGGGCCGGCTGGCCCGCCTGGAGATTCCCGACCCGTCGCGGGACGGTCGGCTGCCCGCGTTTCTCGAGCAGTGCGCGGCGCTGTCGGCGGCCCGCCTGCCCAGCGCGCTGGGGGCCGTCCTGGTGGGGCCGTGGACGATCGCCATGCTGATGCGGAACCCCGAGCTGATGTGCCTGGATACCATCGACGATCCTCCCTTCGTCCACGAGCTCATGCGCTTCGCCACCGAATACGCCAAGCGGTTCGGCGAGGCGGTGCTCGCGACGAAGATCGGGCTCAGCTACACCGACCCCACGGCATCCTGCTCGCTCGTGGGCCCCGACACCTATCGGGAGTTCATCAAGCCCTACCACCAGGAGCTGGTGGAGCACTTCAAGGCCAGGAAGGCCGGCACGACCGTCCACATCTGCGGCACCACCCACCAGATCCACGAGGACCTGATGGACGTGGGGTTCGTGGCCATCACCATCGACCTCGACCAGCAGGCCGACCCGGCGCTCAAGGTGGACCAGCTCGACAAGCTGGTGACCCTGGGGAACCAGCGCAACGTGGTGGCCATCGGCAACGTGGATGTGACGATTTTCGAGCGCGCCACCCGGCAGGAGATCGAGGCCGAGGTCCGCCGCTGCATCGACACCGTCGGCCGGCGGTCGCGATTCGTCCTGTCCACCTCCTGCGAGCTGCCGCCCCGGGCCAACCCCGACTGTGTCCGCTGGTTCATGGACTGCGCTCGGGACTACGGTCGGTACGAGCGGATCTTCGGCGCCGACAGCGCGCGGTGACCTGCGCCCGCGCGCAGGCCGCGGGAGCGAGCGTGCTGGCGATCCACCCGGGCCCTGTGGGCGATGTCCTGCTGGCCGTTCCCGCCCTCCGAGCCCTGAAGGCCGCGGTCCCGGACCAGCCACTGGTGCTGGCCGCCCAGCCGGCCGTGGGAAGCCTGTTGGCCGCGCTGGGCGCCGTCGACGACGTGCTGGCCTTCGAGGGCCTCGGGCTGCAATCGCTGTTCGTCGAGGACGACACGCTGCCCGAGGTCACGGCGGTCCGGCGGGCGAGCCGGATCGTGTGCTGGTTCGGCGCCCGTGATCCCGTCTTCACGCGTCGGCTTCGGGCCCTGGCGCCGACGGCGGTCGTGGCTTCCCCGACCGGGGACGGCACGCTCCCGGTCTGGCAGCACGTGCTGGCCAGTCTGCACGCCGGGCTGGAGGTGTCACTCGCTCCCTGTGATCTCTCCCCGGCGGCGCGCCGGGCCGGGGGCCAGGCCCTGATCGGAGCGGGGTGGCGGCCGGACAGGCGGCTCGTGATCGCTCACCCCGGCGCGGGCAGCCGCGACAAACGCTGGGCCGCCGACGCGTTCGTCGAGGTGCTGGCCCCGCTGTGCGCGCGCGCAGACGTGAGCGTCGTCCTGCACGAGGGACCGGCTGATGCCGACGCGGTCGCCCGGGTCGACACGGGTTTGGCCGGTCAGGCCGGGGTGCTGAGAGGCTTGCCTCTGGTGGACCTGGCCGGCGCCCTGGCTCAGGCCACCGCCTACGTGGGGAATGACTCCGGGGTCAGCCACCTGGCCGCCACGGTCGGCCGGCCTTCGGTGATCCTGTTCGGGGAGCAGCGCATCGCCTGGCGCCCGTGGTCGGCGTCCGCCGACGTCGTGCTCGTCGAGGCCGGATCGGCGGCGAAGGCCGATGTCGTCGCCGTAGCGCGCCGGCTGGCGGCGCGGCTCGTCTGAGATCCGCGATGGGGAAGCGACGCGGCCCCACGGCGCACCTCCTGGCTGGCGTGGCGATCGTCGCCGGCGCCGTCGGCGTCGGTGTGGTCGAGGCGCTGCGCCTGCCCAGAGGATCCACCTGGCTTGTAATCGCCGTCACCATCGTGTTCGTCGTCGTGGCGAGGTCGCTGCACCGTCGATTTTGACATCTCGCGCGTCGTGCGACGACGGCGCGACGGCGAAGTGAGATGAGATCGTGATCACTTTTCATCCACGCATAGTGTGATCGTCGTATTCGATCGTTACGATGCGGTTTCCCCTCTTGACACCATGCAACCCACAGCGTAATTACGTTCGAGAGAAAGTTCTTTAACAGTTCGATAGGGGAGCGCATTGCCGAGGCGCGTGATCGAATCGATGAGGGCAGACGAGGGGCGTCCACGGAATGACGCGACCGCCACACTGATGCACCTGCCCGACGGCGTGTTGCTCACGGATGATCGCCAACGCATCTGCTGGAGCAACACCGCCGTCACGCGCATGACCGGCTGGACGGCGGACGAGCTCAGCGAGATGCCGCTCGGACTGCTGATCACCGGTGAGCAGCTCGAGGCCATCGCGCGCGCGCGCGGCATCGAGCCCGGGCAGCTACAGCGTTACCACTGCCTGCTGCGAGAGAAGTCGGGGGAGCATCGAGAGGTTTCCGTCTCGGTGGGACGCGCCGACATCAGCGAGACGCCGGCGACGATGTACGTGCTGCGCGATCTCCGGCGTCAGCGTGTGCTGGAGCGACGGCTGCTCGCCGAGCTCGAGGAGAACCAGGCGCTCAAGGGGTTCGCCCGGAAGGCCACCGGCGTCGTCCACGATCTCCGCCACCTGAATCATCTGCTCGGCGTCACCGTGAAGAACCTGCAGCGCCACCGTGACGAGCCCGCGTTCGTGGAGGAGGCCTTGCGGTTGCTCGGCACGCTCGGCGGTCGGATGCGGCACGTTCTGGGCGGGCTCGCGGTCGAGCCCGCGCACCCTGGTCTGCGCCGGCAGCTCACCGACGTCCGGGACCTGGTGCATCATGCCCTCGCGCTGCTGGGCAGCCCGGGTCGCGAGACCCCGAGCGAGGTCGCGCTCGAGGGATTCGATCAACCACTCCTCAGCGACGTGGACCCCGACGAGATCCTGCGCGTGGTGTTCAACGTCCTGGTGAACGCGCTCGACGCGGTGGCGCCGGAAGGCCACGTCACGGTACGGGCCGCCGGCGATGCCCCCACCGGCCGGGTGACCCTGGTGGTCGAGGACGACGGGCCCGGACTCGCCGCCACCTACTTGCGCAACGACCTGTTCCGCCCCTTCCGTTCGACCAAGCCCGAAGGGCTGGGGCTCGGGCTGTACCAGGCGAAGTCCATCGTCGAGTCTCACGGCGGCACGCTGAAGGTGGCGAACCGCGAAGAGGGACCCGGCGCGCGCGTGACGATCGTGCTGCCCGGTGTGGTGGAGCCGGGGCGGCGGACGTGGCTCGCGGCGCCAGAAAAGGAATCCCATGCAACGGCCTAGGGTGTTGATTGTCGAAGACGATCCACTGACGAGCCGGCAGCTCACCGTCGCGCTCGGGGACGAGTTCGAGGTGATGACGGCCGCCGACCGGACCACGGCCGTGACCCTGGTCCGTCGCGAGGAGCCGCACGTCATCCTGCTCGACCTCGGGCTGCCGCCGACACCCGACAGTCCCGAGGAAGGCTTCCGGTTCCTGGAGGAACTGCGGGGGGAGCCGACCATCCGGCGGGTGATCGTGGGCACCGGCCACGGACAGCGGCATCACGTCCTCCGCGCGCTGAGCGTCGGCGTGCGGGACGTCCTGACCAAGCCCTTCGACCTGGAAGCGCTCAAGCTGGTGATGCATCGCACCTCCTGGGTGGCCGAGGCCGAGCACGAGCTGGCCATGGCGCGCCAGGACGCCGACACCCCGGACGAGGAGATGATCGGCACCAGCCCGGCCATCCGCCAGATCTTCAGCTCCATCCGGAAAGTGTCCACGACCGACGTGCCCGTGCTCCTGGTGGGCGAGAGCGGAACGGGCAAAGAGCTCACCGCCAAGGCCATTCACGAGCGCAGCGCCCGCAAGGACGGCCCGTTCATCCCCATCAACTGCGGCGCCATTCCCGAAACCTTGCTGGAGGCCGAGCTGTTCGGCTACGAGAAGGGCGCCTTCACCGGCGCCGTGCACGCCCGCAAGGGCAAGCTCGAGTACGCGCAGCGTGGCACGTTGTTCCTGGACGAGGTCGGTGAGATGTCGCTGGCCTTGCAGGTGAAACTGTTGCGCTTCCTGCAGGATCGGACCATCGAGCGGGTCGGCGGCCGCCAGACCATCGAGGTGGACGCGCGGGTCGTCGCCGCCACCAACGTCGATCTGCGGCGGGCCCTGGAAGCCGGGACCTTCCGCGAGGATCTGTTCTATCGCCTGAGCGTGGTGACGATCGCCTTGCCGCCCTTGCGGGAGCGGGGCGAGGACCCCGTCTTGATCGCGCAGATCTTCTTCAAGCGCCTCTGCGAGCAGATGCACAAGCGTCTGCGAGGCTTCACCAAGGAGGCCATCCGCGCGATCGAGACCTATCCCTGGCCGGGAAATGTCCGCGAGCTTTCCAACAAGATCCGCCGCGCCGTGGCCATGGCGGACGGCGCCTTCATTACCCCCGACGACCTCGATCTGCCCTGGGACGGCACGCAGGCCTCGCGAACGCTGTCGCTCCGCGAGGCCCGCGACCGGCTGGAGGCCGAGATGATCGCCCAAGCGCTGGCCCGCCACGACGGCAACCTCAGCCGCGTGGCCGAGGAGCTCAAGATCAGCCGGCCGACGCTCTACGCGCTGCTCCGGAAGCATCGGATCCGGGAGCGGCGCGGCGGCGTCGCCCCGCGCCGGCACGAGGGCGCGGCCGGCGCCTAGTCGATCGGGGCAGCCGCCGGCGAATCGGCCGGTGACTTGCCGAATCTCACCAGGGTGTAGCCGAGCGCCGACGTCTGGCCGCGACGGACTCGCCGATCACGCCGACGCCGTTCGTACGACGCGTCGCTCGCCTGCTGGCGGCGATCGCCGCGGCGGCGCTCCATCATTACCCCGACCCCTTTGACGCTGGCCAGCCGGCCCTGCAGGAATGCGTAGAGGGTCGGCTCTCCGGAGGCGATGATGACCAGGAGCTGGATGCCCGGGAACGACGTGGAGGGCAACGTGGACAGCAATTGCTGCTGATGGCGATCGCACACACCGTGGGTTTCCCCGGGATCCTCGAACGGCTCGCGCTCGCCGAGATTCCCGGTCCGACCCTCCTCACGACACCACGCGCAGTACGCCTTCACGGGCTGACCTGGTTGACGGCCACATCTCTTTATACCGCGAAGCAAACGTAAAATTTCGTAGCGGTCGTGATCCCGCGGGACCGCCGTCACTTCATCCTCCTGCCGGCAGTTCGTTGGATTTGACAGTTCCGTCGCGGCGCTCGGACTGACCTTTCACGGTTTCAGCAACTTAGCGAAGCGCGCCGCGCTGGCACACCGATTGCCACGGCTTCGCCATTCCGGTGGGGATGACGATGAGACGAGCGCTCGGGATAGTCGTGGCGCTGTTCCTGCTCGCGTGGGGACCGGTCGCCTTCGCGAAGGGATACGCCACGGGGGCCGAATGCTCGCGCGTGATCCTGTGGGACGAGGAACCTCCGCGGAGCACGCCGTCCTGAGGGACGACCCCTATCCCAGGGGCTGTCGCAGACTTCTACACCAGCTAAGGGACTCGCACGAAGCGGACCGCATCCGCCGCAGCCTGACCGTTGCCGTCGCTGACGCTCACGCTGCCAGTCGTTCCCACCTCGAAGGTGTAGCGACCGTGAAGCTGCCACCGACCGCCTCCGGTCCGCTGATCGAAGGTCCGGGTCGTGCTGCCTCCGGCGTGGGTGACGGTGACCGGCACGCGTCGCGAGCGCCTCGTGCTCGACGTCCACCACACGTACACGTCATAGGCGCCGCGGGCCGGGATGCGGGGCGTCCAGCGGTAGGTGTCTCGGAAGAAGCCGCAGCTGGCGAGTGAGCCGCCACCGAATGGGCCCGGGGCCGACGAGGCGCACCAGCGCCCGCTGAAGGACCGGCCCCCGGTCGTATCCCGAAGACCTGCGGGCGCGTTGTCGATGATGAGCTCCGCGGCGGCGCAGGAGAGCCGGCCACAGCGGGGAAGGGCGGGTCCGCGTCGGCACGCCGGGAGCGGAAATCAAGAAACACGCCAGAGCTGCGGTGAGCAAAGTCGTGCGCCTGCGCGTGGGCGGTGCCCGGCGTTGCCATTCCGCCGCGCGCGCTGGCATGACTGTCAGTTTCGGGACAGCGGTCCGGCGAGGTACACTTCCACCCGGAGGATCGGGCTCATGCCAGCCACGCTGCGACTGCCACGCCCCGACAGGACGCTGGGCCCCTACACCCTCATGGGAACGCCCACGGTGACGCCCCCGAGGGAGCCGCTCACCAGCCGGGTGGCCTTCGCCGCCGTGCACGTTGTCGCCGACCCGCTCGCGCCCGGCGACCCCACGGAGGACGCCGTCCTCGATTGGGAGGCGACGTTGGCCTATCGCCGCTACCTCTGGTCGCTGGGGCTGGCGGTCGCCGAGGCGATGGATACGGCGCAGCGGGGCATGGGCCTGCCCTGGGCCGCCGCCCGGGAGCTCATCCGGCGCACGGTGGCCGATGCCCGGACCACCCCGGGCGCCGTCGTCTTCTCGGGCGCGGGCACCGACGACGTGCCGGCCACGCCGCGCGTCACCACCGCGGACGTGGAGACGGCCTACGAAGACTCGTGCGCGTTCATCGAGTCGGTGGGCGGGCGCATCATCCTGATGGCGAGCCGGGCCCTGGCTGCCTGCGCCAAGGGGCCGGACGACTACGTGAAGGTCTACAGCCGCATCCTGTCCCAGGTGAAGCAACCCGTGATCATCCACTGGCTCGGCGACATGTTCGACCCCGCGCTCGCCGGCTACTGGGGGTCTCACGATCTCGATCAGGCCGCCACGACGTTGCTCGCCCTGGTCAGCGAGCACGCCAACCGGGTCGACGGGATCAAGGTGTCGCTGCTGGATCAGCGGCGGGAGATCGCCATGCGTCGCCGGCTCCCCCGCGGCGTGCGGATGTACACGGGAGACGACTTCGACTACCCGACGACCATCGCGGGCGACGAGCAGGGTCACAGCGATGCCCTGCTGGGGATCTTCGACGTCATCGCCCCCATCGCCGCGGCCGCCCTGCACGCGCTGGATGCCGGACACCGCCGCCGTTTCGACGAGCTGCTGGCGCCCACGGTGCCGCTGTCCCGCCACGTGTTCGGCTCGCCGACGCGCTTCTACAAGACCGGCGTGGTGTTCGCCGCCTACCTCAACGGGCACCAGACGCATTTCCGGATGGTCGGCGGTCTCGAGAGTGCCCGCTCGATCGTCCACCTGAGCCAGCAGTTCATCCTGATGGACCAGGCAGGCCTGCTCCGCGATCCCGACCTGGCCGCGGCCCGGATGCGTCACGTCCTGGCCCTGGCTGGGATCAGCTGAGCGCGGGCGCCGGCCGGGAGGGCCGCGTGGCCAAGTTCAAGATCGTCACGCCTGTCGGCGCCAGCTTCTCGGTGCCGGGTGTCGGCTACAAGCTGGAGATGGAAGCCCTTGCCCCGCTCGATGCGGAGATCGTGGAGATCGCCCCCGGCAGCGACGAGGAGTTCGTGCGGGCCGCCCGCGATGCCGATGCGCTCTACGCCAAGGGCCGCCGCATCACCGAGAAGATCATCGACGGGCTGGAGCGGTGCCGGGTCATCGCGCTGGGCAGCGTCGGGGTCGACTCCGTCGACGTCGCTGCCGCCACCGCGCGGGGGATCCCGGTCACCAACGTCCCCGACACGTTCATCGAGGAAGTCGCCGACCACACCATGATGTTGCTGCTGGCCACCTATCGGCGGCTCACCACCATGGACCGGTTCGTCCGGGACGGGCGGTGGGCCGAAGGCCGCCCGTTGCTGTCCCAGTGGCCCCGGCTGATGGGGCAGACGCTGGGCTTCGTCGCGTTCGGGCACGTCGCCCGGGCGGTGGCCGTCAGGGCCAGAGCCTTCGGGTTGCACATGCTGGCCTACGATCCCTACGTGGAGGAACTGGTCATGCCCCGCTACGGCGTGGAGCCGGTGGGTCTGACCGAGCTGCTGCAGCGCTCCGACATCGTGTCGATGCACGCGCCATCGACGTCCGAAGCCCACCACCTGCTGACCGAGCACCACTTCCGGGCGATGAAGCCGGAGGCGATCTTCATCAACACCGGGCGCGGCCCGACCGTGGACGAAGCCGCGCTCATCCGCGCCCTGCAGGAGGGTTGGATCGCCGCCGCCGGCCTGGACGTGCTCGAGCAGGAGCCGGTCGCCCCGACCAATCCGCTGTTGAAGATGGAGAATGTCATCCTCACTCCGCACGTGGCCTCGGCCTCGGTCCGGTTCGATCCCGTGCGCAAGCGCCGGGTCGGCGAGGAGATCGCCCTGGTCCTGACCGGCCGATGGCCGCGGAGCTGCGTGAACCCCTCCGTGCTGGAGCGCGGCGGGCTCCGCCGCTGGCAACCCCACTCCATGGAGCGGGGCCCAGGAGCGTAGCCGCTACAGCACGTGCAGGAGGGGGCGCGCGCGGAGACTGTCCGGCGCCCAGAAGCCCGCGCCGGTGAACCACTCGATGACCGTGGCCGCGTCGCCCGCGCGGCAGAGCGCGAACGTGTCACCGCCCGCGAAGAATCCCCCGAAAGCCAGGCGTCCGGCGCCCCGCAGCTCGATCAGGGCGAACTGGGCCATGTCGTGCTCGGCCGTGCGGCCTTCGATGATGGTGGCCGACCGCGAGCCGTCGAGCACGATCGGGGGAAGCTCCCAGGGCTCGATGAACTGGGCGAAGCTCCGCGGCGTATAGCGGACCCAGGCGCCGCCCGCCCAGTAGGGATCGTCTTCGATGAGCGTGGCGAGCTGATCGGGCCGCCCGATCCGGTAGACGAGGTCGGCGCTGCGCCCGTCCGGCGCCGGCCCCCCGCCGATGACGACGCCGCCTTCGCGCAGCGCGGCCAGCCGCTCGATGTGCGCGCGGCGGTGGGGCTCGCGTTTGTCCGTGTAGTGCTCGGCGGTGGTGATGGCGACGTGCACGACGATCACGCGGGCGTCCTCCTCGGTGCGATGATCGCATGATAAGGTGAACGGCGATGGACGTTCTCGCCGAGTTCCGCGCCCGCTATCCGTTCCCCCTCGATGACTTTCAGGTGGAGGCCTGCCAGGCTATCGGCGCCGGCTCGTCGGTCGTCGTGGCGGCGCCCACCGGGGCGGGCAAGACGCTGGTGGCCGAGTTCGCCATCACGCTGGCCCTGGCCCAGGGCCGGCGAATCGCCTATACGACGCCGCTGAAGGCGCTGTCCAACCAGAAGTTCGCGGACTTCTCCCGGGCGTACGGCGAGGACCGGGTCGGCATCCTGACCGGCGACGTCAAGGTGAACCCGCAGGCGCCGGTGCTCGTCATGACGACCGAGATCCTGCGCAACATGTTCTATACCGGCGGGCTGGCCGGCCTCGGGTGGGTCGTCCTCGACGAGTGCCACTACATGGGCGACGAGGGCCGGGGGACGGTCTGGGAGGAGATCATCGTCAACGCCCCTGCCGACGTCGGTCTGGTGGCGCTGTCGGCCACCGTCGCCAACGTGCGGGAGATCGCCGACTGGATCGCTCTGGTGCACCGCCCCATCGTCCCCGTCTACCATCCCCACCGGCCGGTGCCCCTGTCCTACGCGCTGGCCGACCTGGCCGGCGAGATCCACGACTTCGACAAGGTCCGCAAAGGCCAGGTGCGGATCGTGGGCGACGAGCGCTCCGGTCCCGACGAACGGGGCCGGTGGTTCACGCGGCGAGTGGTCGATCCCACCGTCCTCATCGAGGAGCTGGAAGCCCGGGGGTGGCTGCCCGTCATCTACTTCATCTTCAGTCGCGCCGGGTGCGAGCGGGCGATGGCCGACGTCCTTACGGAAGGCCGCGGGCTGCTCACCCGCGATCAGCGGGGCGAGGTCGACGTCGTCATCGGCGAGGCCCTGCACGAGAGTCCGGGCATGGGGGATTCCGAGCTCAACCAGACGATCTTCCGGGCCCTCGGCCTGGGGGTCGGCGTGCACCACGCGGGGATTCTGCCCAGCGTCAAGCGCCTGACCGAGCGGTTGTTCGAGCGCGGCCTCTGCAAGGTGGTGTTCGCCACCGAGACCATGAGCCTGGGCATCCACATGCCCGCGCGCTCCGTCGTGCTCCAGAGCCTGACCAAGCGGACGGAGCGGGGCTTTCGGTCCTTGTCGCACAACGAGCTGACCCAGATGGCCGGCCGGGCCGGCCGACGGGGGATCGACACCGAGGGCAAGTGCGTGATCGCGCTGGATGCCCGCGACGGCGTCGAGGACGTGGTGCGGGTCGTGGACGGCTCGCCGGAGCCGATCGAGAGCCAGTTCAAGCTGGGGTACGGCTCGGTCGCCATGCTCATCGCCACCGGCGCGCCTCCGGAGGTCCTGCGCCGGCGGGTGGAAGCGTCCTTCGGGCAGTACCAGAACCTCAAGCGCATGCGTGCGATGGAGGACGAGGTGCAGCGTCTGGAGGCCATGGCCAACGAGGCCCGGGCCTTCGCTGCGCCCTGCGGAGACTTCGAGCGGATCGGGCGCTACCGGCGGCTGCGTCAGGAAGTGGAGGCCCGGCGCCGTGCGAGCGGCCGCGGGCGGGGCGAGCGTAGCGCGATCGAAGCCGAGCCGGGGCGCCTGGCCATCGTCAAGCGCCGGGGCGGCCCCAGCCTCGCCCTCATTCTCGGTGTCCATTCGATGCGCGGACATCGAGCGCTGGTGGAGGCGCTCCTGCCCCACGGCGCCGTGGTCCGGCTCAAAGCCGGCGCCATCAAGCAGATCCTCTGGTCGACCCCCGCGCTGACGTTGCCCCGCGATCGTGGCCGCGACCCCCGCGGCCTCCGCCACCTGAGCGCGCAGCTGAGCGAGCTCGATGCTCATGAGCTGCTCGAGCGTGAGCGGGCCCAGCGGCCGGAGGCGGCGCTCGGCAGCGTGGAGTGTCACCGCTGCCCCTGGGGCTCCACGCCCCGGTGCGATCAGGCCTGGCGCGAGGTGGAGCGGGTCGGCGAGCGGCTCGCCCAGCGTCGTCAGGCGCTCGAGTCCTTGCGCGGCGCCTACTGGCACGAGTTTCTGAGGGTGGTGGAGGTCCTGGAGCAGTTCGGCGCGTTGCGCGAGGGGCGGCTCGAGGCCAGGGGCCGATTGATCGCCGGGCTCCGGCACGACAATGAGCTGCTGGTGGCCGAGGTGATCTCCCGCGGGCTCCTGGCCGATGTCACGCTGCCGGAGGCGGCCGCGCTCTGCTCGACGCTCTCCGAGGAGGCGCGCTCCGGCGAGCCGGCGCTGGCCCGTGCCTTCCTCCGGGCCCGACCGAAGCTGCGGCGCCGGCTGGATCAGATCGCCGCCGTGGCCGAGACCGTGGCCGAGGCCCAGCGACACCGCCGGCTCGGCATGCCGGTGAGCGTGCACCCCGGCTTCATGGCCGCCGTCTATCGCTGGGCCTCGGGCGAGGCCGACTGGCAGGCCATCGTGCAGGACGCCTTCGGCGGGCACGAGGGCGACCTGGTCCGCGCCATGCGCCGGCTCATCGATGTGCTGCGCCAGCTCGGCGAGAATGCCGAGGTTCCGCCGGCCACGGGGCGGCTGCTGCTGCAGGCCGCCCGGATGATCGACCGCGATATCGTCCTCGAGTCCGCCCTGATCTGATCTGCTATGCTCTCCTCGTGACGGTGCGCCTCTGGGTTCTCGTTGCCCTCCCGCTGGCGCTGGCCGCATGCGCCACCGGCAAGCCCCTCGAGCAGCGGACGAGCCAGGGACCCACGGCCGAGCACTTCTGGTTGCTCCGGATGATCGAGGCCAACGGTCGCGAGCCGGACTTCGACGAACGCCGGCACTGGCAGAATCAGATCGACGAGGACATCGCGCAGTACCTGCGCACGCACCCCGAGACCGCCAACAGCCTGGAGGTCTCGACGTTCCGCTTCTACCGGCGGGCGACGGTCGGCATGACCAAGGAGCAGATCGTGATTCTGCTGGGCCGGCCGGAGACCACGACCACCGATCCCGCCGAGATGGAGAAGCTGGCCCGTCAATACTGGCCGAGCGTCAAGGCCCGCGCCCAGGAGGCCTGGACCTACCCGCTGGGCTGGCGATTCTACTTTACCGACGACCGGGTGGTCGACATCACGCAGTACCTGCCCCGTGAGTAGCGAGGAGCTTGCCCATGCCGGAGCTGGAAGAGAAAGTCATCGCGAGCTGGAGGTACAGCAAGGGGGCGCTCGACGCCAAGACCGCGGCGCTCTGTTATCTGGCGGCCAACCTGGCCGTGGGGAACACCCACTGAGCGAAACGCGACCTGGCGGGCGCCAGGGCAGCCGGAGCCAGCGAGGCCGAACTGCGAGAGGCCATCAGCTTCGCCATCCGGGCCAACGCGGCCCGCGCCCACGCCGACATCTTGAAGGTGTGGGCCGATGGCGGACATTAGCCTGACCGCGGCTTTCTCCACGGTCCCCGTCGGCGAGCAAGAGCACATCAAGCGCGTGCTGGTCGAGACCGTCGGGCAGCTGGCGCGCGAGGACGGGACGTTCGCGCGCGCGCGCATCGTGTTCACCGAATCCGACGAGCGCTGCGGGCTCTCCGCCGAGCTCGACGGCATCAAACGACAGGGGGTGCCGTTGCCGCTGGACCTCGAGGAGCTGGAAGAGGCGAAGACCTCAGCCGGGGCCCGGGCCCAGCTCAAGGAGTCGTTGCGCCTGTACTTCCGGAAGGTGCTCGGCAAGTGACGGACGACGCAGGGCGGCTCTTGTTCCTTTGGCGGGAGTGCCTGTTCCGAGTGCCCGATCGGGTGCAGGCGCCCAAAGCGGGCTCGCTGTTCTTCTGCCGTCACCTCGCCGTCCAGCGGGGTGAGCGCATGCTGGAGATCGGCGCCGGACTCGGGCTGGCCGCGGTGCTGGCGGCCCGCGCCGGCGCCCACGTGGTCGCCACCGACATCCTCCCCGAGGCCGTCGACGCCATCCGGGCCAATGCGGCGATCAACGGGGTGAGCGTCGACGCGCGCCAGGGCGACGGTTACGGGCCGGTCGTCGGCGAGCGCTTCGACCTGATCTGCACCAATGCGCCCCAGATGCCGACACCGCCTGGCCGTGAACGGCGCGACGCCGCGGCGGCTGCCGACAACGGCGGGTTCGACGGCTGGGACATCCTCGACCGCGTCATCGAGGGCGCCGGCGCCCATCTGCGGCCCGGTGGCCGGCTCGTCTTCTCCATCTTCGGCTTCCTGGGACGCAAGAGCGCGTTCGCCCGGCTCGAGCGCGCGGGATTCGTGCCGATGGTGGTGGCGGTGGAGACGCAGGCGTTCCCGCGCCTGGGGTATGAGCGCCTCGATCACATCCGCAGCGTCGATGGCGAAGGGACACTGCCAGCCGGTGTGCCCGTGACCGTTGAGCGTCTGATCCTCCAGGGCACCCTGCCATGCTCCGCCGGCTGATCGTCAACGCCGACGACTTCGGGATGACACCGGGGGTGAGCGCCGGGATCCTCCTCGCCGCTCGCCACGGCATCGTGACCAGCACCACAATCCTCATGACGGCGGACATCGACCGCGGCCAGCTGTCCGCCGCGCTCGATTCCGGCCTGGGGCTGGGCATCCACCTCAACCTCACGCTCGGCAAGCCGCTCACCCGCGCCCGCTCCCTGGTCGACGGCGACGGCCGCTTCGTGCGTGATCCGCGCCGGGCGGCGGCCCGGGCGGACGTCAAGGACGTCGAGAGCGAGATCGAGGCGCAGGTCGAGCGCTTCATTGCTCTTGCCCGCCGCCCGCCCACGCACCTGGACACCCACCATCACGTCGGGCTCTTCCCGCCCGTCGATGACGTCGTGCTGCGAGTGGCCCGCCGGCTGGGCGTCGCCGTGCGCAGCCAGACGGAGCTGGTCCGGGCGCGCGCCCGCGCGGCTCGGCTCAAGACCCCCGATCACTTCTTCGGCGAATCGGGGCCTGCGGCCTACTGGTCGCCGGCGCGCCTGCGCCAGGTCTTGAAGGAGGTGCCCGGCGGTGTCTCCGAGTTCATGACGCATCCCGGCCACTGCGACGAGGGCCTTGCCGGCAGCCGGTACGGGCGCCAGCGCGAGACGGAGCTGGTCGGCCTGGGGAGCGCGGCCGGCCGGGCGGCCGTGGCGAGCCTCGGTATCCGCCTCTGCCACTTCGGCGACCTCTGATCCGGCCATGACCTCTGTCGTGGTCGGGGTCGACGTCGGCGGAACGACGACGGCTGCCGGCGCGGTGACCGGGCGGGGCGAGGTGTTGATCGAGGAGCGTGCTCCAACTCACGGCGACGGCCCGGGGACTGCCGGACGGACCATCGTCGGGCTCATCGAGTCGATCCTCGACCGCGCCGCCGACCTCGGGCTGCGCCCGAGCGCGATCGGCGTCGGGTTGCCCGGCATCGTGGATCCGGCGAGTGGAGTCATCGGCGAGGAGGCTCCGCACGTCTTCGATCTCCAGGGTCAGCCTTTGAGACAGAAGCTTGCCGATCGGTTTCGATTACCAGCCTATATCGATAATGATGTCAATGCGTTAGCCATTGGAGAATATGTTTTTGGTCAAGGTATAGGTGCTCGTTCTCTGGCCGTTCTGGCTGCCGGGACGGGGTTCGGGGCCGGCATCATCCTGGACGGGCACCTGGTCCGTGGCGTCCGCGGCTTCGGCGGCGAGTTCGGCCACGCGCCGGTGAAGTTCGACGGGCGAGCCTGTTGGTGCGGTGGCCGCGGGTGTCTGGCGGTGTACGCCAGCGGCCGCGGCATCGCCGAGGCCGGGCAGGAACGGGCGGGCCCGGACGCGAGCAGTGAGTTGCTGCGTCTGGCCGGGGGAGATCCTGGCGCCATCACGGCCCCGCTCGTCTTCCAGGCGGCTGCCTCGGGCGACCCCGTGGCGACGGGTATTGTCGAGGAGGCGTGCCGCGCGCTCGGGGCGGGTATCGCCGTCATCGTGAACGGTCTGAACCCCGAGGTCGTGGTGATCACGGGCGGCGTCGCCGCCGCCTACGCGCCGCTGGAGAAGCGCGTGCTGGCCGCCGCTGCCGAGCACGCCTTCCCCCGGGCGCTGGTCGACACGAGGGTGAGCATCGTGCCGGGCGACAAGCGCCACAGCATGCGGGGAGCCGCGGCCCTGGTGCTCTACGAGACGCGGGGTGGGCAGCGACCCCCGGGAGGGCAGCGATGAAGGCCATCACGTTCCATGGGGTGGGCGACGTGCAGGTCGACGACGTCGCGGATCCGAAGATCGTCGATTCCGCCGATGTGGTCCTGCGCATCACCACCAGCGCGGTGTGCGGCTCGGACCTGCACCAGTACCACGGCCGGGGCGGCGGCCTCGTCGCCACCGGCGCCGTGATGGGGCACGAGTTCATGGGCGTCGTGGAAGAAGTGGGCCCGGCCATCCGGAGCTTGCGTCCCGGCGACCGCGTCGTGGCACCGTTCTCGGTCTCCTGCGGTCGCTGTGAGTGGTGCCAGCGGAGGCTGCCCACGCAGTGCACCACCACGGGGCGGGCCGTCTTCGGCGGCCGCTTCGGCACGATCTTCCCCGGCGGGCAGGCCGAGCGCATCCGCGTGCCCTTCGCCGATCACCTGTGCGAGAAGCTGCCGGCCGGCATGTCGGACGAGGACGCGCTATTCCTGGGCGACATCCTCTCCACGGGCTACTGCTGCGCCGAGAACGGCGGCATCCGTCCCGGCGACACCGTGGCCGTCTTCGGCGCCGGCCCCGTCGGGCTCCTGGCCATGCAGTCCGCCCAGCTCTTCGGGCCGGCCCGAGTCTTCGCGGTGGATCGCGTCGACTACCGGCTGGCTCTGGCCCGTGACCTCGGCGCCGAGCCCGTCGACCTCGAGCGCGGCGATCCCGCCGAGCAGCTACGGGCCCAGACCGGCGGCTGGGGGCCCGATGTCGTCCTCGAGTGCGTGGGCCACGAGACGCCCTTCACCCAGGCCATCCAGGCGGTGAGGGCGGGCGGAGTGGTCTCGTCGGTCGGCGTCTACGTCGAGCCGAGCATGGGGTTCCCCGCCCGGGAGGCGTTTATCAAGGACCTCACGCTCAAGATGGGCATCTGCAACGCCCGCAACTACATCACGCCCCTGATGAAGCTGGTCGCCCTGGGCAAGCTCCGGCCCGCGCGCATCATCACCCACACCATGCCGCTCAAGGACGGCCCCCGCGGTTACGCGATCTTCGACCGCAAGGAAGACCGGGCGGTGAAAGTGCTGTTGAAGCCCTGAGGCCTCAGGCGATCACGCGGGCATAGACGTAACAGTCGCGCGGGTGGGCCGACAGATTGGGGTGCACGATCCAGCGCCGCAGCATGCCCTCGCGCGACATGCCGAGCTTCTCGAGCACCCGCGCGGACGCCACGTTCTCGACGTCGCACACGGCCCACACGCGATAGATGCCCGAGAGGCCCGTCGCCCAGCCGACGACCGCCCGGCCCGCCTCGGTGGCATAGCCGAAGCCCCAGCTCGCCCTGGCCAGGGCGTAGCCGATCTCGGCGGCGTGACCGCGGATGCGGCAGGCGATCGAGCCGACCACCTGATCCCGTTCCTTGAGCCCGATGACCCAGCAGTACTCCTCGCCGGACCCCCAGCGCTGGCCGCAGCCGGCAAGGAACCGCTCGGCGTCGGCCCGCGACCGATGGGTCTGGAAGATGAGGTATCGCGTCACCGCGGGGTCGCGCCCGTACTCGTACACGGCGTCGGCGTCCGCCCGTCGAGGACGGCGGAGCAGCAGGCGCTCGGTCGTGAGCGTGTCAGGAGGGCGGATCATTCGTCGACGTCGCCAGTGGGCGGTGATCCGTTGGCTCGCGGATGCAAGACGTCGATCGCCCAGCGGACATCGAGGCGCTCTCCGAGCCAGCCGGGGCCGGAGGTCCTTGGATGGATGTTGAGCCCCTGCGCGGCGTGGTGTGAGCGAAGGGCGTGCGCCGGGTCGGTCGGCACTGCGGCTGGCGGCGGGACTTCCGGGAGGAGCCGCCCGTCGGGCCGCCGGAACCGGAGCGTGCCGTCGGGCTGTCGATCGACCTGGAAGCCCTCCTCGTGGACCGCCCGGTGGTGCCGCCGACAGAGCAGCGTGAGGTTCGAGAGCGTCGTCGGGCCGCCCTGAGCCCAGTGGCGGATGTGGTGCCCCTGGCCGAAGGGGACGCCGCAGCCCGGGAAGCGGCAGCTGCGATCGCGATGCTGGAGTGCTCTCCGTAGGGCGGGTGGAATCGTGCGCGTTCGGGCACCGACTTCCAGCAGGCCGCCGTCCTGGTCGTGGCGCATGATCACCCGGGTGGCGTCGCAGGCCAGGCGCTGGGATGTTTCCGCGGAGAGGCGTGTGCCCTCCTCGAGGACGGACTGGCGGGGCGCATCGGCGTCCGCCAGGACGTCGGCATCGACGTGCACGACAACTTGATAACGCTCGCCCGGGGCCCCGAGATCGAGCCCGTGGTGCAGGGCGGTCTCGGCCAACAGCGCCAGGGCGTCGGCCTGCTGCTGGGCCAGCGTGGAGGTGTCGGGGTGCGGTGCACCCCAGAAAACCACCGGAGACGTTCCCGCGGGAACGTCCACCGGAAGCGTTCCCTCGGGAACGTCGCCCGGGCTGGTGTCGCCTCGATCGGCGCGCTCGTGTCCGCCTGCGCGCGCTTTCTGATACAGCGCCTCCCGGGCCGCGGCCAGCGCCTGCATGACCAGGGCGCCGACCTCGGGCTCCAACCGCCCCCGCAGGACGACCATGCCGTCTTCGTCGTAATACACGTGCAGGGCCCGGCTCTTGTGCCGCTGGGCGGCTTCCTGTGCTTCGGCCTGCCGGTCGACCTTACGCCAGCCCCGCACGATGCGCTCGACGTGTTCGGCCGTCCCGGCCCGCCCGACGGCCAGCAGCCGCTCTTCCGTTTCCGGGGTCGCCACCCGGGTCAGGGCCCGGACCTTCGAGTACGAGAGCTCCCCACGGGCGAGCGCCTGGGCCAGCAACGGTAAGGTTCCCAGGGCGCGGGCCACGCGCACGTGCTCGCGGGCGGCGCCAGGAGCGAGGCCGATCCGCCAGGTCAACCAGTGGGCGCAGGACTTGAACCCGTTGCTCCAGCCGCCGAGGGCATCGAACTCGCGTATCAGGTCGAGCAGGCGGGCAGTCGCAGCATCCAGGTGAGCCGCCAACTCGGCGATCTCGTCGCCCAGCCGGTCGGGCTCTGCGGTGCGATCGTCAGTGGGAACACGAATCGGCGAGTGAATTCCCATGGCGCCCCCTTCGATGGGGGGACTCTACACCGTGTTCTTTACGTCATCCGGGAGCCTCCAGGATAGCCGCTCTTTCGCCCGGCCGGGTTTTTTCGAAACCGCGGGCTCGGCGTCGATTGGGGCAGCGCTCCGCAGCCCAAAACCGGTATTTCCTGAAGGGCATGGGCGGGCGGCAACCGTGGCTCCACAAACCTGTCAACGTCGATTTTTACTGACAGCGTTTTCGGGCAGGGATCAGCTATCCGGCATACGCCCGCTGCAGCTCTGCGAGGTTGATCTTCTTCATGCGCAGCATGGCTTCCATCGTCCTTTCGGACTTCTGGGTATCTGGATCCCCGAGCATCTCCAGAAGAGCGGTCGGGAAGACCTGCCACGACACGCCATATCGGTCCTTGAGCCAGCCGCATTGCTGTGCCTTTTCGTCTCCCCCGGCCGAGAGTTTCTCCCAGTAGTAATCCACCTCTTCCTGCGTCTTGCAGCCGACCTGGAACGAGATGGCCTCGTTGAACTTGAACTGCGGGCCACCGTTGAGCGCCGTGAACGGCTGCCCATCGAGCTCGAAGGCGACGGCCATGACCGTTCCCGCGGGTTTGCCGTGGACCTCGCGTCCCGCCCCTCCGTAGCGAGTGACCTCCACGATCCTGGAATTCTTGAAGATTCCGGTATAGAAGCGGGCTGCCTCCTCCGCCTGATTGTCGAACCAAAGACACGGGGTGATCTTTTGCATGGCATTTCTCCTGATTGGTCCAAAGTGTGGACCTGGATGGCCTCGACCACCAGCTAGTCGCCTGGAGGACCCCGCGATCGACAGCGTCAGCTGTTCGACTGGGACACTGGTTGGCCGGCGTTCATCAGTTGATGATCTGATCCGCTCGCAGCAAGAGCGATTGCGGGATGGTGACGCCGAGAGCTTTCGCCGCCGTGAGGTTTATCACGAGCTCGAACTTCGTGGGCTGTTCGACCGGCAGGTCCGCGGGTCGGGCGCCCTTGAGAGTTTTGTCGATGTAGGTCCCAGTGCGCCGTAGGAGCTCCGGAAGGCTCGTTCCATAGCTCATGAGGGCCCCCAGCTCAACCGCCTCCCTGTTGTTGAACACCCCGTATCGTGGCACTCGCCGCGAGACACCGGCTACCCTCTGCGCGTTCGGCAAAAAGCATCGTGCTCGGGAAGACGGCAAAGTCCTGGCGGCGGCCTCGGCCTCCTTCAACATGTCCCGCATCGTGCTGTCGGCGAATGCCCCCGGATGCCATAAAATCGCGATGCGGGTGGCCCGGGGAAGAGCCTCGGTGAGCAGCGCCAGGTGCTTGGGGACGAGCGTCGGGCCCAGGAACGTGGTGCCTGTGAGATTCCCGCCTGGGCGTGCGAGGCTGGCAACCAGGCCGTCTCCGACAGGATCGCCCATAGCCATGACGATGATAGGGATCGTCGCAGTCGCGGCCCGCGCGGCGCGGCCCGCCGGCGTCGCTCCAGCGACGATGAGATCGACCTTCAGGCGAGCAAGTTCGGCCGCGAGACCGGGGAGCCGCTCGATATTCCCATCGGCAGCGCGATATTCGATCAGGATGTTCCGACCTTCGACATATCCGTGGTCGCGCAGCCCCTGCCTGAAGGCGTCGAGGGATGCCTTCGTCTCGGGCATCTCGAGCGCTCCCGTGATCAGAACCCCTATCCGGGGGACTTTTCCCGGTTCCTGCGCCTGAAGCGCGAGCGCTCCAGCGAGGCAGAGGAGGATAGCCGCCGCGCCACGACCGGCAGTCTTCAGCACCCCCCTAGCTCGGTCAGGCAGTCGACGCGGCAGGGGGGATGCCCGGTGGCGAAACCGGCCGCGCGGCCTCACGAGCCCGGGGGCGCCTCGCGCAGCGCCGCGTCGATGATGGCGGGCAGGCGGTCCAGCGCCGACGCGCCCTCCAGGCGGGCCACCAGATGCCCCTTGAGGTCCATCACGACGGTGTAGGGGGTGCCTTTGAAGCCGAAGCGGTTGCCGATGTTGAGCTGGGGGTCCAAGGCTACGGGATAGGCCACCTTCTGGGCCCGGATGAACTTCCGGGCGTCAACCTGCGTGTCCTGGACGTGAACAGCCACGAACTCCACCGCCTGCCCGCGATAGCGCTCCACCAGGCGGCTGAACGCCCGTGACTCCCGGGCGCAGGCCCGGCAGTAGGAGGCCTGGAAGCGCACCACGAGGACCTTCTTGCCGGTGATCTCGCGGGAATCGATGACCCGGGAGTCGTTGAGCGGCTCCACTCGAAGTCCCGGCGCTTCTCCCAGGTGGTCCGCCCGACCGGAACCCGGGATGGCGGCGATCACCAGCGCCAGCGCGAGCGCCAGCACGAGACGGTGGCCCGGACCCACACGCGTATAATAAGCCCGGTGCGCGACCTAGAGCACGAACTGCGGAAGGTCATCTCGGGCGACGTCCGCTTCGACCGTACCTCCCGGCTCCTCTACGCCACCGACGCCTCGATGTACCAGGCGGAGCCGATCGGGGTGGTCATCCCCCGCGAGGTGTCCGACGTGCAGGCCGCCGTGGAAGCGGCCTGGAAGTTGGGCGCTCCGCTCTTGCCTCGGGGTGGTGGTACCGCGCTCAGCGGCCAGACCGTGAACCACGCCCTGGTGATCGACTTCTCCGCCCATCTCAACCGCGTGCTGGAGGTCAACATCGAGGAGCGGTGGGCGCGGGTGGGGCCGGGGCTGGTGCAGGACGAGCTGAACCACCACGTGCGCCCGCTGGGGCTCCTGTTCGGGCCCGACACGTCGACCTCCAACCGGGCCACCCTGGGAGGCATGATCGGCAACAATTCCGGGGGATCCCACTCCATCGCCTACGGCCTCACGGTCGATCACGTCCTCGAGCTCACCACGCTCCTGGCGGATGGCACGCGGCTCGTCTTCGGCGAGCTCACGGCCGACGAGTTCGCCGCCAAGTGTCGGCTCCCCGGCCGCGAGGGTGACATCTATCGCGCGGTGGACCGCCTGCGCACCGCCTATGCCGACGAGATCCGCGCCCGCTACCCCGCGCACTGGCGGCGGGTCGCCGGTTACAACCTCAACGAGCTCGTCGGCGTCGGGGTGAAGCCCGGTTCGTACGCCGGCGGCGGCAACGGCGCGCCGCGGCCACTGAGCATGGCCCGGCTCCTGGTCGGTTCGGAAGGCACGCTCGTGACGGTCGTGGAGGCCAAGGTGCGGCTGATGCCGCGGCCCCGGGCCACGGCCCTGGACGTGATCCACTTCGCGGAGATGCAAGAGGCGCTGGAGGCGTCCCAGGCGATCCTGGAATCCGGTCCCTATGCGGTCGAGCTCACCGACAAGATGATCCTGGATCTGGCCCGCGGGAACATCGAGCACCGACAGCGAGCGGCCTTCATCCAGGGCGATCCCGCCGCGATCCTGATGGTGGAGTACGCGGGCGACCGCGAGGCCGAAGTCCGGGCCAAGGTGGAGACGCTGGAGGCCCGGCGCCAGCGCGAGCGGTTCGGGTACGCCGCCCACATCACGTACGACCCGGCCGCCCAGCAGTCCATCTGGAAGCTACGCAAGGCGGGGCTCGGGCTGCTGCTGGGCATGAAGGGCGACCGCAAGCCGATCGCCTTCGTCGAGGACACCGCCGTCGAGCCCCGGCACCTGCCGAAGTTCGTGGAGCGCTTTCGCGAGATCGTCGCCCGTCACGACACCGAGGGCGCCTACTACGGCCACTGCTCGGTGGGCTGCCTGCACATCCGGCCCGTCATCAACCTCAAGACCCCGCGTGGCCTCGAGCAGGTGCGGGCGATCGCCGACGAGATCACCGACCTGGTGCTGGAGTTCGGCGGGACCATCTCCAGCGAGCACGGCGATGGCCGGGCCCGCAGTCCCTTCCTGGAGCGCATGTACGGCCCGACCCTCATGCGGGCGTTCCGCGAGCTCAAGCAGGCGTTCGACCCCGACAACCGCATGAACCCGGGGAACCTGGTCGAGAGCCCCGGCATCACCGAGCACATGCGCTACGGCGCCCAATACACGACGTGGGAGCCGTCGACGCTGCTGGACTTCAGGGGGCAGGGAGGGTTTGCCGCGGCCGTCGAGATGTGCAACGGCGTCGGGGTCTGCCGCAAGACGCTGGAGGGCACCATGTGCCCCTCCTACATGGCGACCCGGGACGAGGAGCACTCCACGCGCGGGCGGGCCAACGCGCTGCGGGCGGTCTTGTCCGGGCAGGTACCGGCCGGGGAGTTCACGGGCAAGCGCCTGTACGAGGTGATGGATCTGTGCCTGGAGTGCAAGGGCTGCAAGGCCGAGTGCCCGTCCAACGTCGACATGGCCAAGCTGAAGTACGAGTTCCTGCACCACTACTACCGCGCCAACGGGCTGCCCCTGCGCAACCGACTCTTCGGCCACCTCGCCCGCGTGAGCGCGCTGGGCGCCGCGGCCCCGTGGTTGGTGAACCGCCTCTCCGCGCTGGCTCCCAGCCGGTGGCTGCTGGAGAAGATCGCGGGAATCGACCGCCGCCGGCCGCTGCCGCCGCTGGCGGCCCAGACGTTCACGGACTGGTTCGCGCGGCGACCCGCGCCGGCGGCGGCATCGAAGGGCGACGTCGTGCTCTTCCACGACACGTTCGTGACCTACAACGTCCCCGAGATCGGCCAGGCCGCCGTGGGCCTGCTGGAGGCGGCCGGGTACCGTGTCGTGCTCGTCGACCGCAAGTGCTGCGGGCGGCCCCTCATCTCCAAGGGGCTGCTGGACCAGGCGCGCGAGCACGCAGCCTGGAACGTGGCGCGCCTGGCGCCCCACGCGAGCCGGGGGACCGCCATCGTCGGGCTCGAGCCCTCGTGTCTGCTGACGCTGCGCGACGAGTGGGTGGATCTGTTGCGCACCGACGAGGCCCGGGCCGTGGCGCGTCAGAGCTTTCTCCTCGAGGAGTTCCTCGTCCGCGAGCGCGACCGCGGGCTGCGGCTTGCGTTCAAGGGCCAGGGGCGTGCGGCCCTCTTGCACGGCCACTGCCACCAGAAGGCGCTGGTGGGCACGGCGCCCACGGTGGAGGCGCTGCGCTGGGCCGGGTTCGCGGTCAGCGAGGTCGACTCGGGCTGCTGCGGAATGGCCGGCTCGTTCGGCTTCGAGCACGAGCACTACGACATCTCGGTCTGGCTCGGTAACCGCCGCCTGGCTCCCGCCGTGAAGGCGGCGCCGACCGAGACCGAGATCGTGGCCCCGGGCATCTCGTGCCGCCAGCAGATCGGGCATCTGGCGGGGCGGCGCGCCCGACATCCGGCCGAGGTGCTGTGGGAGGCGCTCGCGACCTGAGGTAGCATCCTCGGCGTGCAGGCTCTTCCGGTCGCCGCCCTGGCCGTGCTCCTCGCGGCGGTCGTCAAGGGCACCATCGGGATCGGTTTTCCGACCCTGGCCACGCCCCTGCTCACGCTGGTCCTCGACGTCAAGACGGCGGTCGTCCTGCTCATCCTGCCGAACATCGTGATGGACGGTATCCAGTTCACCCGTCAGGGCGTGCCGGTGGCGACGATGCGCCGCCTGACCTCGCTGATCATCTTCGGGGCGCTGGGCACCGTGCTGGGAACCCGGCTGCTGGTGGAGTTGCCCGCCCACGTCGTCCTCCTGGTCCTGGGGGTGTTCCTGCTGGTGTTCGTCGCCCTCAACGTGGCGCGCATGTCGCCTCGGATCCCGGCGGGCTGGGAGCCCTGGGTCGCCCCGGTGGCCGGTCTCGTGGCCGGGGTCCTGGGCGGGGTCACGAATGTCCCGGGCACGCCGCTGGCCGTCTACTTCTACGCCCTGGGCATGGAGAAGCGCGAGTTCATCCGGGCGGTGGCCTTCACCTTCCTCGTCTACAAGCTCGTGCAGCTCGGCGCGGTCGCCTACTACGGACTGCTGACGTGGAGCCTGCTGCTCGTCTCGGCCGGGCTCACCGCGGTCGCGGTTACCGGGTTCGCCGGCGGGCTACTGGTCCAGGACCGGCTGGAGCAGCGGGCCTTCAACCGCCTGATCTTGATCTTTCTGGCCGGGCTCGGTCTGTGGCTGGTGCTGCGCGCGACGCGCGGCTGAGCGGGCCCGGTTACCGTCTCAAGGCTGGAAGCTGGCGAGCCGGATCTCGGCCAGCACGGCGTCGGGCACGCAGAGGAAGGAGGCGACCACGGCGGGGTCGAAGTGGCTGCCGGCGCAGCTCTGAATCTCCCGCTTGGCCGCGTCGAACGAGATCGCCTTCGAGTACGGGCGGTCGAACGTCATGGCGTCGAAGGCGTCGACCACGCTGAAGATGCGGGCCCCCAGGGGAATGACCTCGCCCTTGAGCCCTTGCGGGTAGCCGGTGCCGTCCCACCGCTCGTGATGGGAGTACACGATGGGCACCGCGCCCTTGAGGAACGGGATGTTCTCGATGAGCCGCTTGCCGATATCGGGATGCCGCCGCATGATCGCCCACTCTTCGGGGGTCAGCGCGCCGGGCTTGAGCAGGATGTGGTCGGGAATGCCGATCTTGCCGATGTCGTGCAGCAGCACGCCGTGGGCGAGGTCGACGAGCTCCTCGTCGCTCAGGCCGTGCTGCCGCGCGGTAGCCAGCGCGTAGCCGTGCACCCGCCGGGAGTGCGCCTCGGTGCCGACGTCGCGGGAATCCAGCGCGGCGCCCAGGGTTTCCAGCGTCGCGCGGTAGGTGTCCTGCAGCTGGCGATAGGCTCGTTGCAGATCCCGGGTGGCTTCGTCGACCCGGCGCTCCAGCCGCACCTGATACTCGCGCCGGTCCACGAGGAGCTGGCGGCGCTCCAGGGCCCGTTCGGCGGCGATGAGCAGCTCGTCGACGTTGACCGGCTTCACGATGAAGTCGTCGGCGCCCAATCTCAAACTTTCGATGGCGGTCGTCACGTCGGGGGCCCCGGTGAGCACGATGACGGCGGCATCGCGGTCGAGCGCCCGGATCCCGCTGAGCACGGCGATGCCGTCGAGCTCCGGCATCCGGAGGTCCATCACCGTCAGCGCCGGCCGCGACTCGGTGAAGGCGGCCAGGCCCTCCTGACCATTGCTCGCGTGCAGGCAGTCATAGCCGGCCGACAGGAAGACCTGATGCAACAGCGTCCGCACATGAGCGTCGTCGTCGACGACCAGCACCTGCCGGCGGTGTGCGTTCAGAGGATCTTCTCCGGCGAGTCGGTGGTGGCCACCTGATTCTTGCCGGCGCGCTTGGCCGCGTAGAGCGCCTCGTCGGCGGCCCGGACCAGCTCCTCGGCGCTGGCGGCGTCGTCGTCGGGCAGGCTGGCCAGCCCGAAGCTGGCGGTGAGGGGCTTGCCGTGGGCGAAGGCGTGAGTGGAGACGACGTGGCGGATGCGGTCGGCGTACAGGCGGGCCCCCGCTCGCGAGGTCTCGACCAGGAGGACGACGAACTCGTCGCCCCCATACCGCGCCACGACGTTGATCCCACGCGAGTGCTTGACCAGGATCTGGGCCACGTCCCGCAGCGACTCGTCCCCGACGGCGTGCCCCAGCTCGTCGTTGACGGCCTTGAACCCGTCCAGGTCCATGAGCACGACGGAGACGGGATGATTGAAGCGCCGGTGCCGCTGCATCTCCTCCTCGAGCCGGATGGAGAAGAAACGGCGGTTGTAGAGGCCGGTGACTTCGTCCTTGAACGACGTCTCCTTCAGACGGGTGTTGGTGTTCTCGAGCTCCTTGTAGGCGGCGTCCAGGCGGGAGGCGAAGCTGTTGATCTCGCCCGCCTGCTGCTCGATCGTCTCCAGCATCCGGGCGATGGTCTGCATCAGCGTGCCGGCCTCGCCACGGCGCTCGGCCAGCTCGCCCAGACGCCCCTCCTCGCCGAGCATCCGGGCCACGCGGGCCACCGTGCGCCCGATGTCCCACACCATATAGCCGCCGGCGACGATGGCCAGCGCGGTGAAGAGGAACAGGCCCAGCAACCCGAAGAATTCGGCGCTACCGAGCGGGCTCAAGGACGGCAGCACGAACCGGTGGGTGACGTACGCCAGGACGAGGAGCGGGATGATGGCGACGAGGCCGAGGGCGACGAGGACCTTGTGGCTGAGCCGCTGGCCTGCTTCCGCCACGTCGGACGGGGGCTTGGCCGGCATATGGGCATTGTCTCGGGTGTTGCTGCGAAGTGTCAATGTCCAGAGGTCGGCCGGGCCAACTCCCCGGAAAGACTCGACAAGTCCGTTTCGGGCCCGCCGTCGGCCGGTTGCGCTCGGCCGCCGGTCGGTGTCAGAATGTCGGTGCACGATGCTCCTCACACCCGACAAGAAGCTCGATTGCATTGGTCTGTTCTGCCCGATGCCAGTCCTCAAGGTTCGGGAGGCGCTCACGACGATGGCCGAAGGCCAGGTGCTGGAGATGCTCGCCGATGATCCCGCCGCCGAGGCGGACCTCAAGAGCTGGTCCGCCCGCACGGGGCACCAGCTCCTGGTGGTGGACAAGGATGGGCCCGTCTTCCGCTTCCTCGTCCGAAAGACCAAGTAGCGGCGTCGTCGCCGTCACTCGCGTGTACCTGGACTACGGCAGCTTCACCCCTGTCGACCCGCGAGTGGTCGCGGTCATGCGGCCGTTCCTGGAGGGGGGCGCCGGCAACCCGTCGGCGCCGCACTCGCTGGGCCTGGAAGCGCGGGCCTCGCTGGACGGCGCCCGGGCCAAGATCGCCCGACTCTTCGGCGGCGCCCCCGCGGGCATCATCTTCACCGCCAGCGCCACCGAGGCCAACAACCTGGCGGTCAAGGGGACCGCCCTGCGCACGCCGGTGCGCCACGTCGTCACCTCGGCCGTCGAGCATGTCTCCGTCCTCAACCCGTGCCGGGACCTCGAGAAGCACGGCTCCCCCGTCACCTATGTGGGGGTGAATCACGAGGGTCGGGTCGAGCCGGCCGCCGTGGAGCGGGCTCTGCGGGACGACACGACGCTCGTCTCGATCATGGCCGCCAACGGCGAGATCGGCGCCGTTCAGCCGCTGCGCGAGATCGGCCTGATCACTCGGCGCCGGGGCATCCCGTTTCACGTCGACGCCGTCCACGCCGCCGGTCGGCTGCCGCTGTCGGTCGACGAGTGCGGGATCGATCTGCTTACCCTCTCTTCCAACGACCTCTACGGCCCTCCGGGCGCCGGGGCGCTCTGGGTGCGGCCGGAGGTGAGGCTGGCGCCCCTCATCCTGGGTGGCGGTCAGGAGCGCGGCTACCGCGCAGGCACGGAGAACCTGCCGGCCATCGTGGGCATGGGCGTGGCCGCCGAGCTGGCCCGCGTGGAACGCGTCGGGGAGTCGACGCGCCTGACCGCCCTGCGCGATCGCCTGATAAACCAGCTGCTGGACCGGGTGACCGGCGCCGGCCTGACCGGCCCGCGCGCCGAGGCGCGCCTGCCCCACCACGCCAGCATCGTGGTCCCGGGGGTCAAGGCGGAGGCGCTGCTGCTCGAGCTCGATCTGCGTGGGGTGGCGGTGTCGTCGGGTTCGGCCTGCACCACGATGACGGGCGAGCCCTCGCACGTGCTGCGGGCCATCGGCTGCGACCGCGAGGCCTCCGAAGGGTCGCTGTGCTTCACGCTGGGGCGGTGGACCACGGCCGCCGAGATCGACTTCACGCTGGACGTCCTGCCTGGCATCGTCGAGCGCCTGCGCCGGCTGGCGCGGGGCTAGCGATGCCGCTGCAGCGCTCCCGCCGCCACCGGATGATCGCCGGCGTCTGCGGGGGCCTCGCCGAGTGGCTGGGATGGGATCCCACGCTGGTGCGGGTGCTCTACGTGCTCGTCTCGATCCTGTCGGCGGCCTTTCCGGGCATTGTCGTCTACCTGTTGCTCTGGATCATCATGCCCCGGGCCCCGGCGGAGTGAGGCTGTTCGCGCTCTGGGTTCACGTGCTCGGCGCGGTGGTCTGGCTGGGCGGGCTCGTGTACCAGATCCATGTCGTCGGTCCGCGGGCCGGGCAGGCGCGGACCTTCGCCGAGGCCGCCCGGGGCGCCCGCCCGTACGCCTGGACGGCCCTCGGGCTGACCACCCTGACCGGGTTCTACAACGTCACCCGCCTGGGTCCGCTGGAGCGTGTCATGGAGAGCGGCGCGGCCCTGCTCCTGGCCGGCAAGTTCCTTCTGGTCCTGCTCATCGTCGCGCTCGCCGCTCAGCGCGACTTCGCCCAGATCCCTCGTCTGGCCCGGGTACTCACGGCGGGCGAGGATCCCGGGCCGGCCCTGGCGGCGATCGGCTGGCTCGATCGCATCGCCATGCTGCTCGGTGTCATCGTCGTCTATCTGGGGTTGGCCATCTCCCGGAGCTGACGGGCGGCTGCTCAGAGTCCGGTGATTCTGACGCCGGCGTTCTTCACCTTGTACCGGCGGTTGATGGTGGCGAGCAGGGCGGTGACGCCTTCCAGCGGCCCCGCGTTGGCCAGGGGGCCAGCGTCGAAGGTTCGCAGCCCCATCGTCGCGCCAAGCTCCGCCACGGTCTCTTTGGCTGCCGGCTCGTCGCCGCAGAGCAGCAGATCGCAATCGATCGTCTCCTGGATGTCGGCGAGCTCGTGAGCCGCGATGTGCTGGAAGGCCCCGACCACGCGCGCCCCCGGCAGCAACGCCTGAATTTCCTCGGCCGACGAGCCGGCCGGCGGCGGGGTGAAGAGGCGAGGACCCTTGAAGTCGAGCGCGACCACCGTGCTGACCACGACCTTGCCGCGACAGGCCTCGGCCAGGGGCGGCAGCGTGGCCGCCAGGCCGCTGGCGGGCAGGGCCACCACGACGATCTGACCCAGGGCGGCCGCCTCCGCGTTGGTGTGACCGACGATGGTGAGCTTGCGCGTGAGCTCACGGAGCTCGACGGCCTTGGCCTTCGCCCGCTCGAGGTCGCGGGAGCCGATGACGATGCCGTGGCCGCCCAGCGCCCACCGGGCGGCCAGGCCCACGCCTTCCTTGCCGGTGCCTCCGAGAATGGCGATGTTCATGGCTAGCGAAACAGGTCCCGGGCCGGGTCGCGCAGCAGCGGCTTGGAGCCCTCCTCGCCCGGCGCCACCCGCAGGCCGCGCACGATCGCGACGGGGACGCGGTCGAGCTTGCCCATGACCAGCTCGGCGGCTCCGGTCACCTCGTCGGCCACGGCCAGGATCGTGGCCTGCAGGGCGCGTCCGGCCTGATCCTTGTACCCCAGGTAGCTGCGCAGCGGCGCCATCCCGCTCACGCCGATGGCCACGTTGGTGAGTCCCTCGCGCCAGGGACGCCCGAACGTGTCGGCGATGATGACGGCAAGGTCGATCCCGGCCGCTCCGCGAATCGCCTCGCGCAGCCGCCGGGCCGAGCGATCGGGATCCTCGGGGAGCAGGGCCACGCAGTCGGGCTCGACGTTGGACTGGTCGACGCCCGCGTTCGCGCAGACCCAGCCGTGGTGGGTCTCCGCGATGAACACGCCACGGTCCATGCGCACGATGCGTCGCGACTCACGGAGGATGACCTCCACGAGGCGTGGATCACGTCCGAGCTGGGTCGCCATGGTGATAGCCGCCGGCGACGGCGACACGTCGCTCAAGCGGACCAGGCGGCCTTCCGCCTTGGACACGACCTTCTGGCCGACCACCAGCAGGTCGCCGTCGCGCAGCGGGGTCCCCTGACGGTCGGCCGACTCCACGACGAGTCGGCCGAGGTCGTCGCCGGGGCGGACTTCCGGGATCCCGGTGACGCCGACCACCTCGTACCGGGGCAGCATCATCAGTGCGCGCGCTGAAGCGACGGTGGTAGCGCCTCGTTCAACTGGATTCCCCAGCTCGCGACCAGACGGCCGCTCTCGGTGCCCGGCCCCTGGTGGAGCAGGGCACGGAGGTCGTCGAGTTCGTCCACGTCGAGACCCAGCCCCGCCAGCGGCAGCACCCAGGGGTTCAGCCCCCGCGCGCGCGCGGCGGCCAGATGGTTGTCGAACGAAGGCTCGCCGAAGACGAGCGGCATGATGTCGGGGGGAGCCAGGGCGGCCCCGTTGGTGCCGCGGCCCGAGCGGGACGGGGTGAAGACCACGCCGGGATGTCCGGACGCGGCCACCTCGATCAGGGCGGCCACCTCGTCGGCGGTCGTGCAGGGCACATCGCCGGGCACGGTGAGGAAGAGGCGGGCGCGGCGACGGGCCGCCTCGGCCTGGGCCTGGGCCACCGCCGCCGTGTGCCCGCGATTGCAGTCCTCGTTGAGGGTCGCGGCGCCGGCACGCCGTGCAATGGCGGCCACTTCGGCGTCCCCGCTCACTACCCACACCGCGTCGAGCCCGGCGCCCATCAGGGCGCCGAGCACGTCGCGCAGCATTGCCCGGGCCAGATCCACGCGCTCGGCCGGAGTAAGCACGGTGATCAGGCGTTGCTTGGCGTTGACGAGGTCCTTCACGGGAACCGCGGCGACCCTCATCCGCCGGCCACCTCGAGCACCCGCCTCGCCAGCGCGACCTCGCGCTGGCGATCGGGCATGAGGATCTCGGCCAGGACCGGCGAGACGCCCCGCTCGCGCAGCGCGGGAACCGAGGCGCGGTCGCCGGAGTCGATGAGAAGCATGCGGAGCCACGGCGCGTAGGCCAGGGCGACGCCCACGGGCGACACCGGCAAGCCCCGAGCGCGCATGAGCTGAGCGGCGGGTCCGCTCACGGCGGCGCCGCCGATGATGGGGCTCACCCCCACGATCGGCGCCGGGGCCCTGGTCAGGGCCTCGACGATGCCGGGCACGGCGAGCACCGGCCCGATCGACGTCACGGGATTCGAAGGACAGATCACGATGAGCTCGGCTTCGGCGATCGCGCCCAGCACCTCCGGTGGCGCCGTCGCCTGGGCCGCGCCCGCGTAGGCGACCTCGAGCACCTCCCCGAGGGCCTTGTCCCGCACGAAGTACTCCTGGAACGTGAGCCAGCCGTCCTCGGCCCCGGTGGCCATCGCCGCGCGGATCCGGGTCCGCACAGGATCGTCGCTCATGGGCAGGATGCGCGTCTCCACCCCGAGACGACGGGCGATGGCCGCCATCACGTCCGACAGCGGCGTCCCCGCGCGCAGCGCCCGCGTGCGGAACAGATGCGTGGCCAGATCGCGGTCGCCGAGGTTGAACCAGGTCTCGGCGCCGAGCTCGGCCATCGCCCCCAGGCAGCGGAACGTCTCTCCGGCCAGCCCCCAACCCCGCTCGGTGTCCAGGCGGCCGGCCAGCGCGTACGTGATGGTGTCGAGGTCCGGGGAGACGTGCAGGCCCCAGATCTCCGTGTCGTCGCCGGTGTTCCCGATGACCGTCAGGTTCCGGGGCCCCAGGCAGACGACCAGTCCCCGCAACAGCTTGGCGGCGCCGGTTCCGCCGGCGATGGCGGTCACCTTCACGACGTCACTCGCGAGGTGCTTCGCGCAGGGTCCAGAGGGCGCTGCCCCCTCGCCAGGCGTAGAGGCCGACCCCGGCCCGACCGGTCAGGGCTCCGGGCAGGGTGCCCTCCGGTACGGGAATGAAACCGAACCGCACCCACACGCGGTCAAGACCTTGCGGGCGCGCGAACACCACGTCGCCACCGAGGGCGGTGCTGTGATCCAGCGCCGCCGTCACCAGTTGGGCCGCGATCTCGAGGGGGTCTTCGCCGGCGACGACGACGGGACCGTGCAGGAACAGGGCGCGCCCCTCGCGCTCGGCGAGCACCGCCCCCACCAGCCGCTCGCCCTGGGGTGGTGTGGCCACGAAGGCTCCCCACGCGAAGGCGAGCCTCGCCGGTTCGGGCCAGGCGAACGCGGCGAAGTCGAACAGCGAGCGCGCTTCGGTCCCGTCGGCCAGGGGACGGTAACCTACTCCCTGCCACACGCGAGGGACGGTTGCCTGAGCCAGCGACGGAGTGGGCGCGAGCGCGACGCCCGGCGCCCCGGCCGCCGCCGCCGGCGCCGACCCGGGACCGGGACGGCGCCGGCGCGGGCTACTTCTTCCCAAGCACGGAGTCCTTCAGGCTCTTCGTCAGCCGGAACTTGCACACGCGCTTGGCCGGGATCTTGATGGGCTCGCCGGTCTGCGGATTGCGTCCGATCCGCGCTTTGCGATTGGACAGGACGAGCTTTCCGAAGCCGGGGAGAACGAAGCCGTTCTTGGCCTCCTTGCACGCGAGCGTGACCAGCTCGTCGAAGAGTTCCCCGACCTGCTTCTTGGAGAGGTTGCTCTTCTGCGCGAGGTGGGACATCGTCGCCGACTTCGTCATCATCTTCGCCACGGGCAGCCTCCTGTTCGTCGGTTGGGAGTGAGGGTGACGTGAATTAATACCACAGGCCGCAATCGCCGGCTACCGACCCGTGTAGCGAAACTCCCCCGACGCGATGAGACGACGGTACGAGCCGAACCGCGACTCGGTGTCGTGGATGGCGTCGAGGGGCGAGGCCTCGTCGTCTTCCCCGTCGTAGCGCCGGAGGATCGTGTACAGCGTGTCCCGCTGCGCCGGCACCCGACCGGCGTCACGGACCAAGCGCTTGAGCTCGGCCGGCGGCACCAGCTGCCCGTAGGCGGCCCCCGCCGACGTCGAGATGGATTCATTGATCAGCGTTCCACCCAGGTCGTTGGCGCCGGCGTCGAGCAGGAGTTGGGCCAGCTTGGGTCCTTCCTTCACCCACGAGGCCTGGATATTGGGTATGTGAGCGCCGAGCATGATCCGGGCCAGGGCGTGCATGACCACCACCTCGGCCCCCGTCGCCCCCGGCCGGACCCCTCCGACCAGCCCTTTGGCCCACATGGGCGCTTCCGTATGGATCAACGACAGGGGCACGAACTCGGTGAATCCCCCGGTGTCCTTCTGGATCGAGCGCAGCAAGGCCAGGTGCCGCACCCAGTGGGCGGGGGTCTCGACGTGGCCGTACATGATCGTCGAGGTGGTCCGGAGCCCCAGCGCGTGAGCGGTCGTCACGACCTCGACCCACTGCGGTACCGTGATGCGCCCACGGGCGATCCGGTCGCGGATCTCCTGATCGAGGATCTCGGCCGAGGTGCCGGGCAGCGTCCCCACCCCGGCCGCCTGCAGCTCGGCGAGGTATTCGCGCACCGGCAGCCCCGAGCGCACGGAGCCGTACAGCACTTCCTCCGGTGAGAAGGCGTGCAGGTGCAGCGCGGGGATGGCCTCCTTGATGGCCCGGCACAGGTCGATGTAGTAGCGCCCATCGAGCTTGGGCGGTAGCCCGGCCTGGATGCACACCTCGGTGGCGCCCAGCTCCCAGGCCTCCCGGGCCCGCCGCACGACCTCGGCCACCGGGAGGAAGTAGCCTTCTTCCTCGCGGTGATCCCGGCTGAAGGCGCAGAAGGTACAGTGCTTGATGCAGACGTTCGTGAAGTTAATGTTGCGGTTGATGACGAATGTCACCAGCTCGCCCGCCTGTCGCCGCCGCAGGGCGTCGGCGGCGCGGACGAGGGCCTGGAGATCGCGGCCGCGGGCCGTGGCCAGCACGAGCGCGTCGTCGACGGACACTTCGCCGCCCTCGAGCGCCCGCCCCAGCACGCGGCGCACCGGGGCGGCGGCCGCGTCGAGCGTCGGGCGGAGGCTACCAGCGTCGCCAGTGTTCATAGGACTCCTTGACGAGGCCGTCCTCGTCGGTCAGGTTCGCGATCCGAGGGCGCAGCGGCTCGGCCACGAACTCGGCCCGCCGGCTGTATTCGGGATAGATGGCCAGGCGTTCCCGCAACACGAAGCCCGCGCGCGCCGTCGCCTCTCGCAGGTCGATGATGCGCGGCCAGGGCTTTTCGGGATTGATGTGATCGAGGGTGAGCGGCGACACGCCGCCCCAGTCGTTGAGGCCGGCGGCGAGCAGGCGGGCGTAGGCGCCCGGCGACAGGTTGGGCGGGGCCTGGATGTTGACTTCGGGTCCGAGGATCAGCCGGGCCACCGCGATCGTGCGGAGGAGGTCGTCGAACGACGGCTCGGGGGCGTCGCGCATGGGAATCGCGGGCTTGGCGCGGAAGTTCTGGACGATGACTTCCTGGATGTGGCCGTAGCGCTCGTGGAGGCTGCGGATGGCCATGAGCGCATCGACTCGCTCCCGGGGTGTCTCGCCGATGCCGATGAGGATCCCGGTCGTGAAGGGGATCTGCAGCTTGCCGGCCAGCTCGATCGTCCGGAGTCGGCGCGCCGGCACCTTGTCGGGCGCGCGCTCGTGGGCCATGCCCGGCGCGAGCAGACGCTCGGCGACCGTCTCCAGCATGAGCCCCATGCTGACCGTGACCTCGCGGAGCGCGGCCAGGTCGCGTTCGCCCATGAGCCCGGGGTTCGCGTGGGGCAGGAGCGGCGATTCCCGCAGGGTCGCCGCGCACATCGCCGTCAGATACTGGAGCGTCGTGCGGTGGCCGTGCGCCCGCAGGAACTGTCGATGCTCGGGGAAGCGAGCTTCCGGCTTGTCCCCGAGGGAGAACAGCGCCTCCTTGGCCCCGATGCGCTCGCCGGCCTGCACCAGGGCGACGACCTCGTCCGGGGTCATGGTGTGCGCGCCGGCCTGGCCGGGGTCGCGGCGGAAGGTGCAATAGCCGCAATAGTCGCGGCACAGCGTGGTGAGCGGCACGAAGATCTTCTTGGAGAAGGTGACGCGGCGGCCGCGGCCCTGGTCGCGCAGCGCGCCGGCCCGGTCCAGGAGGTCGGGGATGCCCGCGGCGGGCGTCTCGATCAGCGCGCACGCCTCAGCGTGAGTGGTCACTGTATCGGGGGCCGTGAGGCCGGCTTGGACCGTGGGTGGCCTGTTCTAGGTGCGGGGCGGCTGCGTTCGTTTTTCCGATTGATTGGACTCGAACTAGGTGCGGCGTGGCTCCGTTCGGATTTCCGATTTATTGAAGTCGATCGTGCTGCGGGGTGGCGTCGCCCGGTCTTCAGTTTGGGGAGGACGTCGTGGGCGAAGCGCTCCATGCTGGCCAGAACTTTGCCCAGGGCGGGGCGTACGGGGTCGAACACGAAGTGGGTGACGCCCAGGGACTGGTACCGGCGGATGTCGGAGGCGACCTCGGCGGCCGTGCCCTGGAACAGGGGGCGCTCGCCGGCGGGGGCCCGGTCGCGCGGGCCCCGAACCTCCATGGGAGCGCGGAAGCTCAGGGTGATGGCGCGGGGGTCGCGCCCGGCCTGCCGGGCGTAGGCCTGCAATTGTGCGACCCGGGTCCCGTACTCGTCCGGGTAGAGCAGGGCGGGTGGGCGCAGCCCGATCGGATGCCACCCATCCCCCAGGCGGGCCGCCCGCCGCAGCGCGGCGTCGGTGTGGCCGCCGATCCAGATCGGGATCCCGCCTCGTTGGGCGGGCTTGGGCAGGGCGTGGACCTCGCGGACGGTCGCGTAGCGTCCCTCGAACGTCACCGGGTCGGTCGTCCACACCCGACGCATCAGGCTCAGATACTCGTCGGTGACTCGTCCCCGTTCCTCGAAGGGGGGTGCGCCCACCGCCTCGAACTCCTCCTTCAGCCAGCCCGTTCCTGCGCCCAGGATGAGTCGCCCCCGCGACAGCACGTCGATCATGGCCAGCATCTTGGCGGTGAGCAGCGGGTTGCGGTAGGGAATGACCAGCACGCTGGTCCCCAGCCGCAGCGTGCGGGTGACGTGCGCCAGGTAGCCCAAAAGCACCAGGGGCTCCAGATAGTCCTGCTGGGAGCCTCCGGGGAAGCGGCCGCTCGCCGCATAGGGATAGATCGACGCATCCGTCTTCACCGGAAGCACGATGTGATCGGTGACGAACAGGGAGGAGAAGCGCAGCGCCTCGGCCCGCGTCGCGATCTTGAGTACGGTGTCGAGGGTAGCGAACGGTCCGCGGCCCGGCAGCGAGAGGCCGAACTCCATGGCGGGCGTAATGGTAGGCTACGCTCCAGGCCTTTGCAATCGCGGGCATGCTCACGCGTGTCTCGTCCCTGACGCCAAGAGGGACAACCCTCCCCCGTTCACGCTATCTTTGAAGCGCGTATGAAGCTCGGGGCCAAATTGTTCGTGGCCTTCTCGCTGGTGCTCGGCGTCCTCTTCATCGTCGGTGTGCTGAGCCTGCGCGCCCTGGACCGGCTGGTCACGGTGAATCGGGACATCACGACGCGGACCTTGCCGGCGGTGCGGCACGTCTCGGCGGCCCACGAGGCCATGCCCGGCCTGGCCCGGCTGGAAGCCCGTATGCTGATCCTCCGCGACGCCGCCTACGCCGTCGCCTGGACGGAGCGGATGGCCGAGGTCCGGCAGGATCTGGCCCGCCTGTCGGCGCTGCTGACCGCGCCCAGCCAGACCGCGTTGCTGAACGAGGCCCGGCTCGCCCTGGACCAGTACGACGCCGTGGTGGCCCGCGAGCAGCTGCTGACCGCCGAGGGCAAGCGCCAGCAGGCGCTGGAGGTGGCCCAGACCGAATCCAGCGCGCTCGTCGAAGCGGTCGAACACGCGCTGGGCAGACTCATCGAGGACATCCACGAGGCGGCGCGCAGCGCCCAGATCGAAGCGGCGCGACTGGAGGCCCGAACCTGGACCGGCGTGCTCGTCGCCCTGGGCGCCGCGGTGGGCCTGGCCTTTCTGGCCGCCGCGGTGATCGTCGTCCGCCTCACGCGCTCGCTCCGGGCCCTGTCGGTCGCGACCTCGGCGCTGGCCACCGGCTCGTTCCGCGAGCCGGTCAAGGTGGAGGGGCGTGACGAGGTGGCCGCCCTGGCCCTGGCCTTCAACCGGATGGCCGAGCGGCTGCAGGAGATCGATCGGCTCAAGGAGACGTTTCTCGCCGCCGTCTCCCACGAGCTCCGCTCGCCGCTGACCTCCATTCGCGAAGCGGGCCACCTGCTGCGCGAGGGGGTGCCCGGCGGCCTCAATCCCAAACAGACGCGCCTGGTCGCCATCGTGGAGAAGGGCGCCGACCGCCTGCTCCGGCTGGTCAACCAGATCCTGGACCTGTCCCGTCTGCGCGCCGGCATGCTCCGGATCGAGCGCAAGCCGGTGGTCCTCGACCGGGTAGTGGCCCGTGCGGTGGAGGAGCTCCGCCCTCAGGCCGAGGACGCCAATCTCACCCTGACGCTGGAGCGGGTCGGCACCCGGTTCGATTTCCTTGGAGACGAAGATCGCCTGGTGCAGGTCGTCGTGAACCTCGTCTCCAACGCCGTGCGCTTCACGCCGGGCGGAGGACGCATCACCGTGCGCGTGATCGACGTCGGCCGCGAGATCGAGGTTCAAGTGGAGGACACCGGCATGGGCATCCCCGCGGCGGCGCTGCCTCACATCTTCGGCTGGTACGAGCAAGCCCATCACGACCGCGGGGGCACCGGCCTGGGTTTGCCCATCGTGCGGGGACTGGTGACCGCGCACGGGGGGCGCGTGACGGTAGAATCCCAGGAGGGCAAGGGCAGCCGGTTCACCGTGCTGCTGCCCCGCGAAGGTGTGGACCCGTGAGGAGCGACCGACTCCTGGTCGGGATCGCGCTGGTGTCGGTGGCGTCGGGCTGTGCCGCGTCTCGTCCGGCCACGTCGCTGCTGGAGCGCGCCGATCGCCTCGTTCAGCAGGGCCAGTATCAGGCTGGGATGCGCGCGTACGACGAGCTGGTGTCGACGTACCCGACCGATCCCGGGGCGCCGCGAGCGCTGGCGGCCCGGGACGCCCTGGGCTCCCTGCTGGCCGCGCGCGGCGACGTGGCCCGTCTGAAAGAGGAGCTGGCGGCGCGGGACAGCGAACTCGGCCGTCTCAAGCAGGAGCTGCAGCGGTTGCAGGGCGAGACCGAACGCCTGCGCGCCGACCTCGAGGCGCTCAAGAAGATCGATCTCAAGCAGGAGCGCCGGCCGCGATGAGGCGACGGGAGCCCCAGCTCGGATCGCGCGATCGAACCATCACAGCCGGAGGTCGCGGCGGGGCACGGGCCCGCGGTGCGAGCCGCAGGACGTCGCGGGGCTGGGGCCCCGCCGTCCGAGGCGAGCCGACGAGGCAATCACAGCCCGGGTGCCCAATCCCATGAAGCGACGCGTGCTCATCGTGGACGACGATCCGGCCATCCTCGAGGTGCTGGAGATGCGCCTGAATGCCATGGGCTTTCAGGTCGTGGCCACCACCGACGCCCGGCGGGCGAGCGAGGCGGTGGAGAAGACGCGCTTCGACGTGGCCCTGCTGGACCTGCGTATGGAGCCCGTCGACGGCATCCGGCTCATGGAGATGCTGCACGCCCGCCAGCCGCGCCTGCCCGTGCTCATCATGACGGCGCACGGGACGATCGAGACCGCCGTCGACGCGGTGCAGCGGGGCGCCTTCGATTACCTCACCAAGCCGTTCGTCCGCGACGAGCTCCGGGCCAAGATCGGTCGGGCCCTGGCCGTGCGCCAGTGGGCGCGGGATCGGGAACGACTGCTGATGATCGGGGAGACCTTCGCCTCCTCGGGCGTCATGACCCGGATCCTCGACTCGGTGGCCCAGGCCGCCGTCGAGACCACGGAGGCCGAGCGCTCGGTCGTCTTTCAGCTCACCAACGGCCGCCTCACGCCCATGGCCAGTGCCGGCACTCCGCCGCCCTCCTGGAAGGCGCTCGAGCAGGCAGCCGGCCAGGCCATCGACAAAGGCGCGCCCGTGACGACGCCCGGCACCGAGAGCCGGGTGATCATGGCCGCGCCCCTGGTGGTGCAGCGGGGACCCGTGGGGGCCCTGGTGATCGAGACGCCGGCCCGGGTCGAGCCTACCGACGACGACCTCGACTTGATGGCCCTCTTCTCGTCGCAGGCGGCCATCGCCATCCGGAACAGCCACGAGCTGGAGCGGTTGCGGAGCGGGGCCCTGGCCGCGCTGGGCCGCATGGCCACCCAGGTCGCCCACGAGCTCAAGAACCCCCTGGCCGGGTTGCGGCTCTACGCCCATCACCTGGAGCAGCGGCTGGAGCGAGCCGGCGAGGCCGACACCGCCGAGCTGGCGCGGAAGATCAGCTCCACGGTCGATCATCTGGCCTCGGTCGTGTCGGAGATCACCGCGTTCGGGCGGCCCCCCGAGCTGCACCGCGCGCGGACGGCGTTGGCCCCGCTGCTCGACGAATGCATCGCGCTGGGGCGGGCCCGCTGTCCCGACGAGCGCATCGAGGTCGTGCGGACCTACGACGCCCGCTGTCCCGAGGTCCACGTGGACCCGCGCGAGCTTCGCAAGGCGTTCCTCAACCTGATCCTCAACGGGCTGGAGGCGCTCGGGGGCAATGGCCGCCTCAGCGTCAGCCTGGCCTACGCCGGCGAGACGCAGTCCGTCACCGTGGGCATCGACGACACCGGCGCCGGCATGACCGAGGAGGTCCTGGTGCGCGCCTTCGATCTGTTCTTCACTACCAAGCCGGAGGGGACGGGGCTGGGGATGGCTATCTCCCGCTCGGTCATCGACCTGCACGGGGGCGAGCTGGGCATCCAGAGCTCGCCCGGGCAGGGCACCCGCGTCCGCATCCGCCTGCCGGTGGGCGCGCCATCGCGCGGCGAGGCGGCGGAGGGTCGGTGAGGCAGGGCCGCACGATCCTCGTCGTCGACGACGAACCGACCATCGTCGACGGGCTGCGCATGACGCTGGAGGCCGAGGGCTACGCGGTTCGCATCGCCGGCAGCGTGGAGACGGCCCTGGCCGCGCTGGCCCAGCTCGAGGCTCACATGGCGATCGTGGACCTCATGCTCCCCGACGGGGACGGTATCGCGCTCACCCGCGAGCTCAAGAAGCGCGATCCCTCGCTCGAGGTGATCATCATCACCGCCTACGGATCGGTGCGCCGGGCGATGGAGGCCACCAAGGGAGCGGGGGCCTTTCACGTGCTGGAAAAGCCCTTCGATCCCGAGGAGGTGCTGGGGCTGGTCAGGAACGCCCTGGAACACCGCAAGCTGCTGGCCGAGAACACGGATCTCCGGCGACGGCTGGGCGAGCAGACGGCCGACAGCGAGATCCTGTTCGAGGCGCCCTGCATGCAGCGGGTCATGGAGACCGTGTCGGCCGTGGCCGACGCCGACGCCAACGTGCTCCTCATCGGCGAGAGCGGCACCGGCAAGGAGCTGATCGCCAACGCGCTGCACGAGCGCAGCCGGCGCCGTGACGGACCGTGGGTGAAGATCAACTGCGCGGCTCTGCCCAAGGACCTCATCGAGTCGGAGCTGTTCGGCCACACCCGCGGCTCGTTCACCGGGGCCACCGCCGAGAAGCCCGGCCTCCTGGAGGAGGCCCACCGGGGCTCCCTGCTGCTCGACGAGATCACGGAGATGCCCTTCGATCTCCAGGCCAAGCTCCTGCGGGTCCTGGAGGAGCGCATCGTGCGGCGCATCGGCGGCACCAAGGCGGTCAACGTCGACTTCCGCCTGATCTCGTCGACCAATCGCAACGCCGAGGCCGTCGTGAAGGAGGGCGGTCTGCGCCAGGACCTCTACTTCCGGATCAACACCGTTACCATCCAGGTGCCCCCCCTGCGCGAGCGCCGGGACGACATCCCGCTGCTGGTCCGGTCCTTCTTCGAGCGCTACGTGCGGAAGCACGCCCGGCCCATGGAGGGCATCGAGCCCGAGGCCTACCGCCGGCTCATGAACTATCCCTGGCCGGGCAACGTGCGCGAGCTCCAGCACGCCATCGAGCATGCAATTCTGGTATCCCGGGGGCAGCAGATCACCCTGGCCGATCTGCCCGAGAGCGTCCAGCGGGCCGGCGGCGGCGCCGCGGCGATCGCGCCCTCGGAAGTGCCGTCGGGCTCGCTGGAGGAGATCGAGCGGGCCTCCATCCTCAAGGCCCTGGAGACGACCCGTTGGAACAAGCAGGCGGCGGCGGCGTTGCTGGGCCTGCGGCGGCCGACCCTCTACTCCAAGATGCGCAAGCACGGCATCCCCCAGCGCCCCGGCTAGCCCGGGCAGTTCAAAACTCGGGCAGCAGCCCGCCGCGTGCCTAATCGATAGGCAACGGCGTCCGGCTGAGTTCCCGCTAAGTCGCCGAAAACACGAGGCTCTACATTCTCCGAGACAGGCACACGCGTTGCTTTGATGCTCGACTCCTGGAGGGCTGGCGATGAAAAAGATCGAGGCGGTGATCAAGCCGTTCAAGCTCGACGACGTCAAGGAAGCGCTGACTGGCATCGGCGTGATCGGCATGACGGTATCGGAGGTCCGGGGGTTCGGCCGCCAGAAGGGCCACACCGAGCTCTACCGGGGCGGCGAGTACACCGTCGACTTCCTTCCCAAGATCAAGGTCGAGGTCGTCGTGCCCGACCACCTGGCTGGCAAGGTGGCCGACGTCATCGCCGGGGCCGCCAAGACCGGGAACATCGGAGACGGCAAGATCTTCATCTGCCCGGTCGAAACAGCGATCCGGATCCGTACCGGCGAGCGCGACGAGAATGCGCTCTAGCCACGAGCCTGGCTGCCCGCCGGGCCGGACCCGACGGCGAGCCCAGAGGAGGGGGTTGACCGTGACGCGACTGACACTCGCATTCGCAGTGGTGGTGGTCCTGATGGGGGCGGTCGTCGCATCCGCCCAGCAACCGGCGGCGCCGCCGGCGAGCCCGACGGCCTCCGCTCCGGCGGCCGAGGCGCCCAAGGCAGCCGAGGCGCCCAAGATCGACAAGGGCGACACGGCGTGGGTGCTCACATCGTCGCTCCTCGTCCTCATGATGACCGCGCCCGGCCTGGCCCTCTTCTACGCGGGGATGGTTCGCCAGAAGAACTCCCTGGCCACGCTGATGCACTGCTTCATCATCGCCGCGCTGATCTCCGTGCAGTGGGTCCTGTGGGGCTACAGCCTGGCCTTCGGCCCCGACAAGGGCGGCATCGTAGGGGGTCTGGAGTGGATCGGCCTGCGTGGCGTGGGCTCCGAGCCGTTCCCCACCTATGCGGGGACCATACCCCATCAGGCGTTCATGATCTTCCAGATGATGTTCGCCATCATCACGCCCGCCCTGATCGTCGGCGCGTTCGCCGAGCGGATGAAGTTCTCGGCGCTCATCCTGTTCACGCTGCTGTGGGCCACGTTCGCCTACGACCCCCTGGCCCACTGGGTGTGGGGCGACGGCGGCTGGCTCAAGAAGCTGGGCGCGCTGGACTTCGCGGGGGGGACGGTCGTTCACATTTCCTCGGGCGTCTCCGCGTTGGTCTGCGCGCTGGTGATCGGCCGCCGACGCGGCTACGCCCACCAGCCGATGCCGCCCCACAGCTTGCCGCTCACGGTGACCGGCGCGGCCCTGCTCTGGGTGGGGTGGTTCGGCTTCAACGCCGGCAGCGCCCTGGCCGCCGACGGCCTGGCGGCCAGCGCCTTCCTGGCCACCAACACGGCGGCCGCGGCGGCGGCCCTGGGCTGGATGTTCACGGAGTGGCTCACGCGGGGCAAGCCCACGGTGCTCGGGGCGGCGTCGGGCGCCGTGGCCGGTCTGGTCGCCATCACGCCGGCCGCCGGCTTCGTGGGACCCGTCGCGTCGATCATCATCGGGGCGATCGGCGGCGCCCTGTGCTACAGCGCCTGCAACTTCAAGGCGCGCCTGGGCTACGACGACTCGCTGGACGTCGTGGGCGTGCACGGAGTGGGCGGGACGTGGGGCGCTATCGCCACCGGCCTGTTCGCCTCCAAGGCGGTCAACGCCGCCGGCGGCGACGGGCTGTTCTACGGCAACCCCGGCCAGCTGATGACTCAGGTCCTGGCGGTGCTGGCCACGTTCGTCCTGGCCGTCGTCATCACCGTCATCGTCCTCAAGGTCGTGGACGCGCTGGTCGGGCTCCGGGTCAGCGAAGAGGACGAGGTGGCGGGGTTGGACCTCTCCCAGCACTCCGAGACCGCCTATACGTTGGGCGGGGGCTCGTACGGCGAGTTCTCGAGCGGCGGGGCCATGGCCGAGGCCATGCGGGCGGCGGAAGCCAAGGTACGGACGGCCCATTGAGGCCGGAGGTGCCTTGATTTTGCGCGCGTAGTTCACTAAGGTAGCGCGGTCCGGCGGCGCCGCACGGCGCCGCCGGGGCCTCGTCAAACTCAACAAGAGGAGAAGGATCGCATGACCCCGAAGGATGTCCTCAAGCTCGCCAAGGAGAAAGGCGCCAAGATCGTCGATCTCCGCTTCATCGACTTGCCGGGGCTCTGGCAGCATTTCTCGATCCCCATCTCCGAGCTCAACGAGGGCATCTTCGAGGACGGGCTCGGCTTCGACGGCTCGTCGATCCGCGGCTTCCAGACCATCGACGAGTCCGACATGCTGCTCATGCCCGATCCGGCCACGGCCGCCATGGACCCGTTCACGGCGGTGGCGACCCTCGTGCTCATCTGCAACGTCAAGGACCCCGTGACGGGCAAGGCCTACACCCGGGATCCGCGCTACGTGGCCCAGAAGGCCGAGGCGTACGTGAAGAAGAGCGGCGTGGGCGACACCGTCTACATCGGGCCAGAGCTCGAGTTCTTCTTCTTCGACTCGATCCGCTTCGACCAGTCGTACAACTCCGGCTACTACTTCATCGACTCCGAGGCCGGCTTCTGGAATTCCGGCAAGGAAGGCCCGGCGGACAATCCCAACCTGGGCTACAAGCCGCGCTACAAGCAGGGCTACTTCCCGGTGCCGCCGATGGACAAGTTCCAGGACATCCGCTCGGACATGGTGCTGGCCCTGGAGAGCGTGGGCGTCCGCGTCGAGGTGCACCACCACGAGGTGGCGACCGGCGGTCAGACCGAGGTCGACATGCGCTACGACACGCTGACGAAGATGGCCGACAAGGTCATGTGGTACAAGTACTGCGCCAAGAACACCGCGCGGAAGTGGGGCAAGACGGCCACCTTCATGCCCAAGCCGCTGTTCCAGGACAACGGCTCCGGGATGCACACGCACCAGTCGATCTGGAAGAACGGCAAGAACCTGTTCTACGAGCGCGGCGGCTACGCCGACATCTCCAAGACCTGCCTCTACTACATCGGCGGGATCCTCAAGCATGCCCCCGCGCTGCTGGCGCTGATCGCGCCCTCGACGAACTCCTACAAGCGCCTGGTGCCGGGCTACGAGGCGCCCATCAACCTGGTCTACAGCCAGCGCAACCGTTCGGCCTGCATCAGGATCCCGATGTACTCCAAGTCGGAAGGGGCCAAGCGCATCGAGTTCCGCACGCCCGACCCGACCTGCAACCCGTATCTGTCGTTCGCGGCCTGCGTGATGGCAGGGCTGGACGGCATCGCCAACAAGATCGATCCTGGCAAGCCGGTGGACAAGGACCTCTACGAGCTGCCGCCGGCCGAGCAGAAGAAGATCAAGCAACTGCCCGGCGCGCTCGACATCGTGCTCGACAATCTCGAGAAGTCGCACGACTGGCTGCTCAAGGGCGACGTGTTCACGCCGGATCTCATCGAGACGTGGATCGACTACAAGCGCAAGAACGAGGTCGATGCCATTCGGCTGCGGCCGCACCCCTGGGAGTTCGCCCTCTACTTCGATATTTGATCGCATGGGGGGCCTCGAAAGGGCCCCCCATGCCGCCCGAAACGTTCGGACCGCCCCGGGGGACCCGGGGCGGTCGTCTATTTCCGCCTGCCGTTATTTCCGGCTGCCGTGGACACGCTCGCTGGGCGGAGTATGCGCTGGCGCCCATCACACGTTTCCGTTAGACTCCGGAGCAGCCGGTCATGTTCAAGCTTTTCCCGCGGGAAGCCCGGTTCTTCGATCTCTTCGAACAGCAGTCCCAGCACATCCTGCGCGCGGCGGGGCTCCTGCACGATCTCGTGCACAACTTCACCGACGCCCGGGTCAAGCTCCACGCCATCAAGGAAGTCGAGCACCAGGGCGACCAGATCACGCACGAGGTCGTCCGCCGCCTCAACACCACGTTCATCACGCCGCTGGATCGCGAGGACATCCACGCGCTGGCCAGCCGGCTCGACGACGTGCTGGACTACATCGAGGCCGCGGCCGAGCGGCTGGTGGTGTACCGGATCAAGGAACCGACCGCGGCGTCCCGCGCCATGGCCCAGGTCATCGTGGAGATCGCGCGGGCCACGGACCGGGCCGTCCGCTGCCTGCGGGGCATGGATCCCGGCTTCCACGAGCAAGCAGTCGAGGTCAACCGCCTGGAGAACAGCGCCGACAACCTCTTGCGCGACAGCCTCGCCGAGCTGTTCGAGCAGCAGGCCGATCCCATCGAAGTCATCAAGTGGAAGGAGATCTACGAGACGATGGAGATCGTCACCGACCGCTGCGAGGACGTCGCCAACGTCATCGAGGGCATAATTCTCAAGATGGCTTGATGGAGTCGTCCCTCCTCCTGGTCCTGCTGCTGGTCCTGGCCGCGGAGTTCGCCAATGGCTGGACCGACGCCCCCAATTCCATCGCCACCGTCGTCTCGACCCGTGTGCTCACGCCGCTGCAGGCCCTGGTCATGGCCAGCGTACTCAACATCGTCGGCGCCATGTCGGGCACGGCGGTCGCCGCCACCATCGGCAAGGGGATCATCGACCCCGGCGCCGTCCATCTGGGCACGGTGGCCGCTGCCATGGTGGCCATCGTGCTGTGGAGCACGGTGGCCTGGTACTACGGGCTCCCCACCAGCGAGAGCCACGCCCTGGTGGCCGGGCTCAGCGGCGCCGCGCTGGCCACGGCGGGTGCCGGCGCCCTCATCTGGGACGGCTGGCAGAAAGTCCTCATCGGGCTGCTGTTCTCCACGTTCCTCGGCTTCGCCGGAGGACTGGTCCTCACGCTGGTGATCTACTGGACCTTTCGGGAGGCGCGGGCGGGGTCCGTACGTCGAAAGTTCGGGCGGCTGCAGATCCTGTCCTCGGCCTTCATGGCGTTCAGCCATGGCTCCAACGACGGCCAGAAATTCATCGGCGCCTTCACCCTGGCCCTGGTGCTCGGCGGCATGCTCCCCCGGTTCGATGTTCCCCTGTGGGTGATTTTCCTTTGCGCGGTCACGATGGGCATCGGGACGGCGATCGGCGGCTGGCGGATCGTCAGGACCATGGGACTCAAGGTGACCAAGCTGGATCCGGTGCACGGCTTCGCGGCGGAGACGGCCGCCGCCAGCGCCATCGAGCTGGCCTCGCGGCTGGGGATCCCGGTCAGCACGACGCACACGATCAACACCGCGATCATGGGGGTCGGCTCCACGCGCCGGCTGTCCGCCGTCCGCTGGGGCGTCGGGCGAGAGATCGTGATCGCCTGGATCCTCACCTTTCCGGTGTGCGGCTTCATCGCCTGGGCGGTGGCCAAGGTCTTCGCGCTTCTGCGCTGACCGTGCGCTAGAGTGCGGGCATGGCGCAGAACGTCCTGGTGGTCGAGGACGAGACCGACATCCGCAACCTGGTGGTCTTCCACCTCGCTCGCGAGGGCTTTCGCTGTCGGACGGCGGCGACCGGCACCGAGGCCCTGCAGGAGGTGCGGCAGCACCCGCCAGATCTCATCGTCCTCGACCTCATGCTGCCCGAGATGGACGGCCTCGAGGTATGCCGGCGGGTGCGTGCCGACCCGGCGGCGGCGGTGGTGCCCATCATCATGCTGACGGCGAAGGCGGACGAGGTGGACCGAGTGGTGGGGCTGGAGATGGGCGCCGACGACTATCTCGTCAAGCCATTCTCCCCCAAGGAGCTCGTGGCCCGTGTGCGGGCCGTCCTGCGCCGGACCCGGGCGCCGGTTCCGGCCGCCGCCCTCCACGCCGGCGCTCTGGTGCTGGATGCTGGGCGCCACATGGTCGCCGTCGAGGGCGCTTCCATCGTGCTCACCCCCAAGGAGTTCGACCTGCTGCAGGCGCTCATGGAAGCCGCCGGGCGCGTGCTCTCCCGCGAGCATCTGCTCGATCGTGTCTGGGGATACGCCCGGGCCGACGAGGTCGAGTCGCGGACCATAGACGTCCACGTGCGGCGGCTGCGGGCCAAGCTCGGGGAGGAGGGCCGACGGATTACGACGGTCAAGGGCGTGGGCTACCGCTTCGAGGCGGAGTGAGGCGGTGACGGCCGGCGTCGTCCAGCTCCTGCGCCGGCGCATCGCCGTCAAGCTCACGCTCGCCCTGGTCGGCTTCGTTGCCGTCACCCTTCTGATCGTCGGCCTCTACGTGAACCGGGTTTTGGAGCGCCTGGCCCTCGAGGGTCTGGAAGCTCGGCTGACCACCGCCGCCGAGCTGCTTCACGACGAGGCCCGGGCGTTGCTTGCGCGCGGGGCATCCCCCGAAGAACTCCAGGCCTTCGCGGCGGGAGCCGGGCGGGCGAGCGACTTCCGGGTCACCCTGATCACCCCCGACGGCCGGGTGGTAGGGGAGTCGCAGCTCCAGCTGCGCGATCTGGCTTGGGTGGAGAACCACCGCGGTCGGCCGGAGGTGGAGGCCGCCCTCGCTGGTCGTCACGGCCGTGACCTGCGGCGCAGCACGACCGTGGACACGCCCTTGCTCTACGTGGCGGTGTCTATCCGAGACGACGGACGCGTTCTGGGGGTGATGCGCACGTCGCTGCCGCTGCGCGTGGTGACGTCCTCGCACGGCGCGATCCGGCGCCTCCTCTTCCTCGGCAGCCTGGTGGCCCTCGCGGTCGCTCTCGGCATCGGGCTCTTCGTGGCCCACCGGGTGACACGCCCGGTGATCCAGATGCAGTCGGTGGCCCGGGCCATGAGCGAGGGCGACTTTTCTTTCCGCGCTCCCATCCGCTCCCCCGACGAGATCGGCCAGCTCGGCCGGGCCCTGAACGCGATGGCGGCGAGTCTTCAAGATCGGCTTGCCGACCTCCAGCACGAGCGCGCCAAGACCGCGGCCATCCTCGACAGCATGGTGGAGGGCGTCATCGCCGTCGACGGGCAGGATCACCTGCTGCTCATCAACGAGCAGGCCCGGGTGATCCTGGGGGTCGGGCGGGGGCCGGCCGAGGGCAAGCCGTTGCTGGAGGTCGTCCGCAACGTGGACCTGCACGGCGTGCTGCGCCAGGCGCGAGCCACCAGCCAGGGTCCGCTGACGACCCGGGAGTTCGTCGTGCCCGGGCTCGTGAATCGGCGGCTGCAAGTCAATGCCGTGACTCTGCGTCTGGGCCCCGAGGACAGCGGCGTGGTGATGGTGCTCCACGACCTCACCGAGCTCCGGCGCCTCGAGCAAGTGCGCACCGAGTTTGTGGCCAACGTCTCCCACGAGCTGCGCACACCGCTCACGGCCATCCAGGGATATCTGGAGACGCTGCTGGGCGGAGCCCTCGAGGATCCCGCGCACGCCCGACGATTCCTGGAAGTCGTCGCCCGGCACACCGAGCGCCTGGGTCGCCTGCTGAACGATCTCACCGACCTCTCGAACATCGAGCTGAACAAAATCAGTCTCCGGCTCGAGCCGACCGGGCTTCTCGAGGTCATCGACTCCGTGATCGGGATCATCCGTCCCCGCGCCCAGGGCGGGGGCGTGCGGCTGGATGCCACGCTTGCCCCCGACCTCCCTCCGGTGAAGGCCGATCGCGACCGGCTGGCGCAGATCCTGATCAATCTCGTCGACAACGCCGTCAAGTACACCCCGGCGGGCGGCCAGGTGACGGTGACGGCCCACGGGGCGCCGCCCGGGATGGTGGAGATCGCTGTCCAGGACACCGGCCTCGGCATCCCGGCCGCGGACCTGCCCCGGATCACCGAGCGGTTCTACCGGGTGGACAAGGCGCGCTCGCGCGAGCTCGGCGGCACCGGGCTGGGCCTGGCCATCGTCAAGCACCTGGTCGCCGCGCACGGCGGCGACCTGAGGATCACGAGCGAGCTGGACCGGGGAACGACCGTCCGCGTCACCCTGCCGGCCGCCTGAAATCGGGTAGACTCCGGGACGTCGTCCAACCGACCCGAGGGAGGGGCTCATGGCCGATACGGTCAGCCTGGTCGACTACTATTACGTCATGGCGCCGGATCGTCCGGGCGAGGCATCCCGGATGCTCGAGCATCTCAAGAGAGCGGGAGTCAATCTGCTCGCGTTCACGGGATTCCCCAAGGGCAAGCAGGCCCAGCTGGACTTCGTTCCGGCCGACGCGGCCGCCTTCCGGGCGGTGGCCAGGCAGGCGAAGTGGAAGCTGACGGGCCCCAAGAAGGGCTTCCTGATCCAGGGGGAGGACCGCGTGGGCGCCCTGGCCGACCTCCTGGGCCGGCTCGCGGAAGCGAAGATCAACGTCACGGCCACCGACGCCCTCTGTGCGGGCGCCGGCCGTTACGCGGTGCTGCTATGGGTCAAGCCCCGCGACGTCAAGCGCGCGGCGCAGGCGCTCGGCGCGTCGTAAGCCTCGCGTCACCACCCGAAGAACTCGTGCGCCCATTGGAAGCGGCCGACCCCGGCGCGCGCCGCCGCCTCGCGGTCTTTGTCGGAGTCTCCGACGTGCAGCGACGCCGGTAGATCGAGGCCATAGCGCCTGGCGAGCTCGAGGAACATGCCGGGCTGGGGCTTCCTCGGTGTATTCGACCTCGACCGGCCGCCGGGAGCGTCTCGTCGTCCGGAGTCGCCCTCGCGCTATGCGCTCGCCTCGATCGGGTGAAGGTTCTCGACGTGACAGGCCGCCCGAATTTCGACGCCCTGGTCGGGATCATAGACGAGCTGGACCGCTGACCTGGAAAAGCCCTCGCTCCGCGCCTGAATGAGCAGGTGGCGGGCGCCCTGCACACGCCGCTCGTTACGCAGGATTTACCCGGCCGTCATCGCTCGTTAACGCTGCTGGCGGACACTCCCCATGTGGCCAAGACGACCGGAGAAGTGGGTCGGCAGCCGGGACGAGCGCAGGCGCCCCAGCGGCTCGGCCGCGTCCTGGTCGTCGAGGACGAACCCGACGTCGCCGAGCTCCTCCGCTACAACCTCCAGAAGGAAGGTTGGGAGGTTCTGGCTGTCTCCACCGGCGCCGAGGCCCTGCGCCGCGCCCGCGAGGCCCGGCCTGACGTCATCCTCCTCGACATCATGGTGCCCCAGCTCAACGGCTGGGAGGTGTGTCGCCGTCTCAAGCAGGACGCCGAGACGCGGGCCATCCCGATCATCATGGTCACCGGTCGCGTCGAGGAAGGCGACAAGGTCCTGGGCTTCGAGCTGGGCGCCGACGATTACGTCACCAAGCCGTTCTCCCCGCGCGAGCTGATCGCGCGCATCCGCGCCGTCATGCGGCGCGGCAAGGTCGAGGCCCAGGAGCGCAAGCACTACCTCAAGGCCGGCGACCTCGAGGTGGACCGCCACCGCTTCGAGGTCCGGATGAGCGGCAAGCCGGTCGAGCTCACCCCCAAGGAGTTCGAGTTGCTGGCGGCTCTGGTCGCCACGCCCGGCCGGGTCTTCGGCCGCGAAGAGTTGCTCGACCTCGTCTGGGGTCACGACGGTTTCGTGGAGCCGCGCACCGTGGATGTCCACGTGGCCCGTCTGCGCGGCAAGTTCACGGTGGCCAAGCTGCCCACCGCGGCCATCGAGACCGTGCGGGGCATCGGTTATCGCTTCCGGGACCCGGGGTGACGCCGGACGTAACAGGTTTGTAACACGGCGGTCACATGGACGAAACACAGGTGGCAGAGCATGACACCCAGGACAGAGGGAGGCGCAACATGAGGAAGACGGTACTCGTCGCAGGCCTGCTGATGATCCTCTCCGTCGTCGGCGCCTACGCCGCCGGACCGCCCAAGCTGGATCCGGCGCTCGTTGTCTACAAGGCGTCGTCGGGCGTGAGCGGCAACGTGAACAGCATCGGCTCCGACACGCTGAACAACCTCATGACCCTGTGGGCCGAGACCTTCAACAAGTTCTATCCCAACGTGAAGATCCAGATCGAGGGCAAGGGCTCGGCCACGGCCCCGCCCGCGCTCATCGCCGGCACCGCCCAGCTCGGCCCGATGTCCCGCCCGATGAAGGGCACCGAGATCGACCAGTTCGAGAAGCGATTCGGGTACAAGCCGGTGGCGGTCCGCGTCGCCGTCGATGCGCTCGCCGTCTATGTCAACAAAGACAACCCGATCAAGTGCATGACGATGGCCCAGGTGGACGCGGTGTTCTCCAAGTCGCGCCGCTACGGCTACCGGGAAGACATCAAAACGTGGAGGCAGCTCGGTCTCACCGGAGAGTGGGCGAGCCGGCCCCTCAGCATCTACGGCCGTAATTCCGCCTCCGGTACCTACGGGTTCTTCAAGGAGCACGCGCTGAAGAACGGCGATTACAAGGATGAGGTCAAGGAACAGCCGGGCTCGGCCTCGGTGGTCCAGGGCGTGACCGTCGATCGCTACGGCATCGGGTACAGTGGGATCGGGTACGCTACCGCCGGCGTCCGCGCGGTGCCTCTGGCCGCCAAGGAAGGCGGCAAGTGTTTCGACGCGGTCCCCGACAACGCCTACTCGGGCGACTTCCCGCTCTCGCGGTTTCTCTATGTCTACGTGAACCGGGCCCCCGGCAAGACGCTCGATCCCATCACCCGAGAGTATCTGAGGCTGGTGCTGTCCCGGGAAGGGCAGGAGGTCGTGATCAAGGACGGCTACTTCCCCATCCCGGCCTCGATCGCGAAGGAAGAGCTGAACAAGGTCCTGTAGCTTGGCCGTTACCAGCGAGACGCTGAAGGCGGGCGGGTCGGGACTCCCGGCCCGCCCGCTGCTTCAGACCCGCCAGCAGACGAGCCGCCGGCTTGGCCTCGACCGCTGGGCCGGACGCCTGGTTGTCCTCGGTGGCGTCACCATCATCGCCTCGATCCTGGCGATCCTCGCGGTGATCCTGGTCGAGGTCTACCCGATGTTCGAGACGCCCCACGCGGCGTTGGTGGGGCTTCGACGTCCGGCCGGCCCCGCCGAGCCAGCGCCGACCTCGCCCGTCGCCGCCGACGAGTATCGCGAGATCGCATACCTGGTCACCGCCGAGGGCGCTCTCACGTTCATCGCGTTGAACGATCGCGCTCCGATGCCTCCCGTCCCCGTGCCCGGGCTCGGCGGCGCCCGAGTGACCGCCGTCACCTCCTGGGTCTCGAAGGAGGGAGTCTGGTACGTGATCGGAACAGCGGATGGACGCATCGTCCCGGTGGAGATCAAGTTCGAGGTGACCTACGAGGGCGGTCGGCGCGCCGTCGTCCCGGTGCCGGCGATTGGCGAGTCGTCCTTCCTCGATCCGGAGCAGCGACGGCCCGTCCAGCGCTTGACCTTTGCCCACACGGGCGCCGGGCCCCTAGCGGCAGGCCAGCTCGGGCCGCGAGAGCTCGTGATCCAGACGATCGTCGAGAAGAAGGCGTTGATCGGCGAGAGCAAGCGGGAGGCGCGCCTGGAACCGCTAGCGCTGGCGATCGACGGCGTCGTGACCGCTGTTCGGGTCGACGAACGGGGGGATGACCTCTTCGTGGGCACCTCCACCGGCCGGATCCTGCGCTACGACCTTCGCGAGCAGGGCAGCGTCCGGTTGGCCGAGGTACGGGAGGCGACCAGCCGATCCGGTGCCGCGGTGACCGAGATCGGTCTGCTGAACGGGGACCGCACCGTCGTCATCGGCGACGCGGCGGGTGGCGTGTCGTCGTGGCAAGTGGTCGGTCTGCCCGGCGAAGGGGAGCGCCGGCTTACCCGGATCCACCAGTTCGAGGGTCACCAGGGGCCAGTCGTGGCCTTCAGTCCGTCCCGCCGGGACAAAGGGTTCGTGACTGCCGATCCCACTGGAGGGATCCGTGTCCATTACGCGACGTCCGGGAGGACGCTGATCTCGCTCCAGGCCGAACATCCCGGGCTTCGAGCCGTGGCGATTGCCCCGAAGGCCGACGGGTTGGTCAGCCTGCACGATGACGGCGCGGTATCGCACTGGACGCTGGCCAACCCCCACCCGGAGATCACGCTCCAGACCCTGTTCGGGGCCGTGTGGTACGAGGGTTACGCGGGGCCCGACTACGTCTGGCAGTCTCACGGCGGGACCGACGACTTCGAGGCCAAGTACAGCCTCACCCCGCTCGCATTCGGGACTGTGAAAGGTACGCTCTACGCGCTGCTCTTCGCCGTCCCTATCGCGCTGTTGGCTGCCCTCTACGTCAGCGAGTTCATGCACCCCACCATGAAGAGCTACGTCAAGCCGGTCGTTGAGGTCATGGCGGCGCTGCCCAGCGTCGTCCTCGGCTTCATCGCGGGACTCTGGCTGGCCCCAGTCGTGGAGCGGGTCGTTCCCGCGCTCTTCGTGCTGCCTGTGGTCGTCGCCGTGGCGATTCTGATCGCTGCGGCCCTGTGGCGCGGGCTTCCGGCCACGCTGCGAGGCCGCGTCCGACCCGGCACCGAAATGTTCGTGGTCATCCCGGTGGTCGTGGTGGCCGGCGCGACCGCCCTCTGGTTGGGCGGCGTGATCGAGGACCGGTTCCTCGGCGCCGACTACCGCCGATGGCTGCTGTCGGCCCTCGGCTTCACCTACGACCAGCGCAATTCGCTGGTCGTCGGCATCGCCATGGGATTCGCGGTGATCCCGATCATCTTCACCATCGCCGAGGACTCGCTGGCCAACGTGCCCCAACACCTCCGAGCTGGCTCCCTCGCACTGGGGGCCACCCGCTGGCAGACGGCCCTGCGCGTCGTGCTGCCCACCGCGAGCCCGGGGATCTTCTCGGCTGTCATGATCGGGTTTGGACGCGCTGTCGGCGAGACCATGATCGTGCTCATGGCCACCGGCAATACCCCGGTGATGGAGTGGTCGATCTTCAACGGCTTCCGGGCACTCTCGGCCAACATCGCCGTGGAGCTGCCGGAGGCCCCGGTGGGCCACACGCACTACCGGGTGCTATTCCTGGCCGCGTTGCTCCTGTTCTGCCTGACCTTCCTCGTGAACACGGTGGCCGAGCTGGTGCGGCTCCAACTGCGCCGCCGGTACCGTTACCTATGAACGGCCGGCAGCGGTTCTGGCGCAGCGGTGACCCCTTCATCTGGCTGACCGGGAGCGCGGTGGCCATCGCGCTCCTCATGGTCGCCGGCCTGGTCGGCCTGATCCTCGTCAACGGCCTGGGCTTCTTCTGGCCCGCGGAGGTCGTCCGCCTGACCCTGGCCGACGGCGCCGTGCTCACGGGACAGATTGCCCAGCGCGAGACGATCCCCGGTCAGGCCGGCCAATACCGGATCAAGCTCAAGGTGGCGAACCGCGACCTCTACGGCGCCGATTTCCTGTGGGTGGACGAGGCGAAGATTGCGCGGCGCGAGCGGCCGGCCGATGTACTCGTCATCGAGCGCACCGAGTGGGGGCTCCTCATCGGCACGATCCGTGAGATCCGCGAGGGCGGCCAGGTCGTGACCCGCGGGCCCGAGGCCGGTCGGCAAGCACTGCTCGATCGCCTGCCCGAGGCCACCCGCGTGCGACGCGAGATCCGCCGCATCGAGAAGGGCGATATCGGCCGTGTCAATTACGCGCAGGAGCAGGCCCGGCTCCAGCTCCGCCGGCTGGAGCTTCGGGGCGTCACCGAGGGGCCGGAGGTGACGGCGATCCGGGCGCAGCAGGCGGAGCTCGCGGCACGCTATCAGGACCTGGCGGCCCGCGTAGCCGAGCTCCGTCAGCGGCAGACGGCCAGTGTGCTGGTGGCGGCCGACGGCGGCAGGGACAAGGAGTGGCCGTTGACCGAGGTGGTGGACGTCTACTGGCCGAACACGATGTCGGCCGCCGCCAAGGTGGGCCACTACGCGGCCAAGGCGTGGGAGTTCGTCAGCGATGACCCGCGCGAGTCGAACACCGAGGGTGGGGTGTTGCCGGCCATCTTCGGGACCGTGATGATGGTGCTGATCATGAGCGTGGTCGTGACCCCGCTCGGGGTGCTGGCCGCCTTTTACCTGCGTGAGTACGCCAAGCAGGGGCCCTTCGTCAGCGCTGTCCGCATCGCCGTGAACAACCTGGCCGGCGTGCCCTCGATCGTCTTCGGTGTGTTCGGCGTCGGCTTCTTCATCTACTTCGTGGGAGGGACCATCGATCGCCTCTTCTACGTCGAGGCCCTGCCCACGCCGACCTTCGGCACCGGCGGCATCCTGTGGGCCTCGCTGACACTCGCCTTGCTGACGGTGCCGGTGGTGATCGTGGCCACGGAGGAAGGCCTGGCCGCCATCCCGGGAGGCATGCGCGAGGCCTCGCTGGCCCTGGGGGCGACGAAGCTGGAGACCACCGTCCGTGTGGTGCTGCCAGCGGTCATGCCCTCGATCCTCACCGGGCTCATCCTGGCCATGGCCCGGGCCGCCGGAGAGGTGGCGCCGCTCATGCTCACCGGGGTGGTCAAGCTGGCGCCCTCCCTGCCTGTCGACGGCTTCTGGCCCTTCCTCCACCTCGACCGCAAGTTCATGCACCTGGGGTTCCACATCTACGACGTGGGGTTTCAATCGCCGAACGTGGACGCCGCACGTCCGATGGTCTTCGCCACCACCCTCTTGCTGCTGACCATCGTGGTGCTCATGAATCTCTTCGCGATCGCGCTCCGAAATCGGTTGCGCCGCAAGTACGTGATCGTGGCAATCTAGGAGGAGCTATGGCAACCAGTATCCAGGTGACGGCCAGCCTCAACCCCCAGGCGAGCGCCGCCCCCATGCTCGAGCCTCCCATGGTCGAGATCGAGCGCCTCTCGCTCTGGTACGGTCCCAAGCAGGCCCTTCGCGAGGTGTCCATGACCGTGCCCAAGCACCGGGTCACCGCCTACATCGGCCCGTCGGGCTGCGGCAAGACCACGTTGCTCCGGTGCCTGAACCGGATGAACGATCTGGTGGACGGGGTCAGGATCGCCGGCACCATCCGGATCGGGGGCACCGACATCTACGACGCGTCACTCGAGGTGACCGACCTCCGCAAGCGGGTGGGCATGGTCTTCCAGAAATCGAACCCGTTCCCGAAGTCCATCTTCGAGAACGTGGCCTACGGGCCACGGGTCCTGGGCGTGCGCAGCCGCGACGATCTGGCCGGCATCGTCGAGCGCAGCCTGCGGGCGGCCGCGCTGTGGGAGGAGGTCGAGGATCGCCTGCACGACTCGGCCCTGAGCCTGTCGGGGGGACAGCAGCAGCGCCTCTGCATCGCCCGGGCCATCGCCGTAGAGCCCGACGTGCTCCTGATGGACGAGCCCTGCTCGGCCCTGGACCCCATCGCTACCGCCAAGATCGAGGAGCTCATGCTGGAGCTCAAGGCCAGCTTCACGATCGTGATCGTCACCCACAACATGCAGCAGGCGGCCCGGGTGAGCGACTACACAGGGTTCATGCTCCTGGGGGAGCTGGTGGAGTTCGGCGTCACGCGGGAGCTCTTCACCAATCCGCGGGACAAGCGTACCGAAGACTACATTACCGGTCGGTTCGGATAGGCGCCAGGCCGTGCAACGGCACTTCCACGAAGAGCTGGACGGCCTCAAGCAGACGCTCCTGGCCATGGGCGCGCTGGTGGAGGATCAGATCCGCCGGGTGATGCGGGCCCTCGTCGAGCGGGACGGCGCGCTGGCCCAGGACGTCATCGACCGCGACCGCCAGGTGAACGCCTACGACGTGGAGATCGACGAGAAGTGCGTGGAGCTGCTGGCCCTGCACCAGCCGACCGCCGGCGACCTACGCTTCATCACCACGGCGATGAAGATCGTGACCGATTTGGAGCGCATCGGGGACCAGGCTGTGAACATCGCCCAGAGGGCGCTGGAGCTGAACGAGGAGCCGCAGCTCAAACCCTACATCGACCTGCCTCGCATGGCCCAGAAGGCCCAGGGCATGGTCAAGGAGGCGCTGGACGCCTTCGTGGCCCGCGACACCGAGCTGGCTCGTCAGGTGTGCGCCAGGGACGCGGAGGTCGACGGCATCAAGGAGCAGGTGTTCCGGGAGCTGCTGACGTACATGATGTCGGACCCCAAGACCATTCCCCGGGCGATCCGCCTCATCCTCGTCTCCCGCTTCCTGGAGCGGGTGGCCGACCACGCCACCAACATCGCCGAGATGGTGGTCTATATGGTGGAGTCCAAGATGGTCCGCCACACCCTGGCGTGAGCCTGGCCTGAGCCCGCCTGCGGAACGGCAAGGTCGGGGAGCCCCGGGCGGTATACTCGAAGATGTGCCGGAACCCCGCCGTTATCAGCTGCAGAACGAGGCCGCCAATCGTCTGATTCTCGAGATCCTGGACGTCACCGGCGTTCCGCCGGAGCGGCGTCTGTGGATCCAGCACATGCTGACGACGGTGCTGAAGCTCCACGAGGACGGTGCCTCCACCGGCGACCTCAAGATCACCAACGCCACCCTCAAGGAGCTCCGCTACGCCTACAAGGTGTTCGCGCCCTACCGGGACGTCCGCAAGGTGACGGTGTTCGGGTCGGCCCGGATCTCCCCGGACGAGGCGGCGGCGGCGGCGGCCCGGGAATTTGGCCGTCGCATGGTGGAGCAGGGGTGGATGGTCGTCACCGGAGCGGGGGCCGGCATCATGGGCGCCGCCCAGGAGGGGGCCGGAGGGGAGCGGAGCTTCGGGCTGAACATCCGCCTGCCGTTCGAGCAGGAGGCCAACCCGTGGATCGCCGCCGACCCCAAGCTCATCACCTTCAAGTACTTCTTCACCCGCAAGCTCTTCCTGCTCAAAGAGGCGAGCGCGGTGACGCTGTTCCCCGGCGGGTTCGGCACCATGGACGAGGCCTTCGAGCTGTTGACCCTCATGCAGACGGGCAAATCCGCCATCGTCCCCGTCGTCCTGGTCGAGACGGGCCCTAAACCCTACTGGCGGATCTGGAATCGCTGGATCGCCGCCACGCTGGTGGAGCGCAAGCTCATCGAGCCCCAGGACACCACGTTCTATCGCGTCGTGGACAGCAGCGAGCAGGCGGTGGACGAAGTCCTCGCCTTCTACCGGGTAGTTCACTCCAGCCGCATCGTCGGGGACAACCTGGTCTTCCGTCTCCAGCGGGCGCTCGGCGAGGACGAGCTGGCGGCGGTGCAGCGGGAGTTCGAGGACATCCTCAAGGGACGGGTCGATCAGACGATGGGGCCGACACCACCGGAGCAGGCCGAGTTCCCCACGCTGCCGCGCCTCACCCTGCCGTTCAATCGGACGTCGTACGGCCGCCTGCGCCAGCTGATCGACTTCATCAACGACCTGGGCGGTCCCGGCAACCGGGCGCCCAGCCCGCCCAGCCCCGGGCTCGAGCGTCCCTGATCGTCGGAGGGGGCGCTTACTGGCCCGCCTAAGGGCGCGACGGCCCCCTCACTACTCCGGCTCGGGGCGCTCCTCCATCGTCTGGCACTCCGTGCAGATCCACGTGCGGAACACGACCTTGGTGTGCCCATCGCGCCGGAGAGTCCAGGGGATCAAGGCGCGCCGCCCACACCGGGGACAGCGCTCGACCTCGGCTCCTGGCGGCACGACGGACGGTAGCCACGGCGTCTTGGCTCTCATCGTTCGCCGATCGTACCATCGCGCGACCGTGGTTTGGCGTCGAACAACCACAGCCACTGATCGCTGCGGGCGGCGTAGTCGATCCGGTCCGACAGCGCGAGCGTGTCGACCTCGTGGAAGAGGAAGATGCTGGGGCACTCCTCTTTGAGGAGTCGGAGGATGTGGGCATAGGTCCGCTTCCGCAGATCGGCGTCGAGCGTGGAGCGGGCCTGGTCGATCAGGTGGTCCAGGCCGTCGATTCGCGTGTACCACTTGCCCACCCACCCCCGGGGGCCCGTGTGGTAGAGCGGGTACAGACTGGCGTCGGCGTCGAAGACTGAATAAGAGCCCCACGACCCGTAGTAGCCGTTCGTCGCCTTACCCTCGCGCTGGAAGAACGTCGTCCAGGCCTCTCCCGGCTCCCACGTGCGCAGGGTGGTCTTGAAGCCCGCCGCGGTGAGCATCCGGGCGAGGGCCTCGAACACCGGACGGGATTCCACGAAGGCGCTGTGGAGCGTGATGCTGACGCCGTCGGGATAGCCGGCGCGGGCCAGCAGCGCCCTGGCCTTGTCGGGATCGTAGGGATAGGCCGTCACGGCCGCGTCGTAGCCGAACGCCGCCGGATGCACGGCGGTCGGCACGACGCCTCCTCGCCCGGCCAGCAAGGTCCGGACGATCGTGTCCCGGTCGATGGCATAGTTGGCGGCCTGCCGCGCGGCCTTCCTGTCGAACGGCGCGGTCCGCATGTCCAGCTGGACGTGGTGCGTGCGCAGGATGGGCGCCGAGCTGAGCCGGATCCGGGGGTGGGCCCGGAGGTCGGCGATCTGGGCGGCGGAGACGTGGCGGACGATGTCGATGCCGCCCCTCTTGAGCTCGTTCACCTGGGCGACCTTGTCGGGAATGACCCGGAACGTGAGGAACTTGAAGGCGGGCTTGCCGCGCCAGTGGCCCTCGAAAGCCTCCAGCCGGATGTGCTGCCCGGGCTTGAGCTCCGAGAGCTTCCAGGGGCCGGTTCCCACGGGGGCTGACCGGCCGAAGACCTCGTCGCCCACGCGCTCGACGTGCTGCTTGGGGACGATGGGGAAGTAGACCAGCCGCTCGAGCAGGAGCGGGGCTGGCCGCTCGGTGATCAGATGGATCGTGTCCGGGCTCACCACCCTGATCGACCGGACGGCACGCACGTTGTGGTACTGCGGTGATCCGCGCAGAGGATCGAGCACCCTCTCGAAGGAGTACTTCACGTCCTGCGCGGTCAGGACGGCGCCGTTGTGGAACTTCACGCCCTCGCGTAGCTTGAACTCCCACACGGTGTCGTTCAGGGCCTTCCAGGACACGGCCAGGCCCGGTTCGTACTCGAGCCGGGCGTTCCGGTGCAGGAGGGAATCGAACATGTTGAGGCTGATGAGGATTCCCACCCACTCGTAGTGCATGTGGGGATCGAGCGTCGGGGCCTGCGCGGTCAGGGCCACCGTCAGTGTGTCCGCGGGTGGCGCGGCGACGCCGGGGGTGGGAGCAGCGGCCGCTGTCGCCGCGAAGATGGTCAGAGCCAGGGCGAGCAGCGGACGGCGACGCATGGTCTTCTCCTCGTACCACGCTTCGTGGGCTGGCCACCAGTGTCGCGGGGTACAATGACGCCATGCGGCGGTTCCGGGTGGGCCTCGCCCAGATCAATCCCACGGTGGGAGACTTCGAGGGCAACGTCCGCACGATCACGGAGGTGATCGGCGAGGCCCGGCGGCTGGGGTGCCGGCTGCTGGCCTTCCCGGAGCTGGCGGTGACCGGCTATCCGCCCGAGGACCTCGTGCTCAAGTCGGCGTTCATCGAGGCTAACCTCCGGGCCCTGGAGGACGTGGCCAAGGCGACCCGGGGGCTCACCGTGATCGTCGGCTTCATCGACCGCCGCGACGACGTCTTCAACGCCGCCGCGGTTTTGCACGACGGCGCGCGCGCAGCGACCTATCACAAGCGGTACCTGCCGAACTACGGCGTGTTCGACGAGAACCGGTACTTCCAGGCCGGGACCGAGGCGCCCGTCTTCGCCCTGGACGACGCCATCTTCGCCGTGAACATCTGCGAGGATCTCTGGTACCCGTCGGGACCCACCAGCGCCCAGGCCCTGGCCGGCGCCGAGCTGATCGTCACCATCAACGGCTCGCCCTACCATGCGGGCAAGGCCCACTTCCGCGAAAAGATGGTGGCCACCCGGGCCGCCGACGAGGTGGTGTGCCTGGCTTTCGTGAACCTGGTCGGGGGACAGGACGAGCTCGTCTTCGACGGCGCCAGCCTGATCGTCAACGAGCGCGGCGAGGTGCTGGCCCGGGGCCACGCCTTCGAGGAAGATCTGATCGTCGCCGACCTCGATCTCGACGCCGTGTTCCGCGCGCGCCTGCACGACTCCCGGCGCCGCAAGGAGAAGCTCCGGGCCCCGAGCTCGGCCAGCTGCGTCACCCTGCCCGCGCTCCCGGCGCTTCCGGCGCCTCCCCTGCCGTCCCGCGACGTCCCCGTGCTGGGGCGGGTCGAGGAGATCTTCCGGGCCCTCGTGCTGGGCACCCGCGACTACGTGCAGAAGAACCGGTTCAAGCGGGTGGTGATCGGGCTGTCGGGCGGCATCGACTCTTCCCTGGTGGCTGCCATCGCCGTGGAGGCGCTGGGCCGCGAGAACGTCACCGGTGTCACCATGCCCTCGCCCTATTCATCGGCGGGGACCCGGGCCGACGCCCGGCGGCTGGCCAAGAACCTGGGCATCGAGTTCCTGCGCCTGCCCATCACCCCGGCCTTCCGCGCCTTCCGGCGTATCCTGGCCCGCCCCTTCAAGGGCCTCAAGGAAGACGTCACCGAAGAAAACATCCAGGCGCGCGTGCGCGGCACCCTGCTCATGGCGCTGAGCAACAAGTTCGGCTGGCTCGTGCTCACCACCGGCAACAAGAGCGAGATCGGCGTGGGCTACTCCACGCTCTACGGCGACATGGCCGGGGGTTTCGCGGTCATCAAGGACGTGCCGAAGACGCTGGTCTACGAGCTGGCCCGCCACGCCAACGAGCGGGCCGGCCGCGCGGTGATCCCCGAGACCGTCTTCACCCGGCCGCCCTCGGCCGAGCTGCGGCCCGACCAGACGGATCAGGACACGCTGCCCCCCTATCCCGAGCTCGACGCGATCCTGGAAGCGTACGTGGAGCAGGACGAGAGCGTGGCCGACATCGTCGCCCGGGGCTTTGCGCCCGAGACCGTTCGTCGGGTCGTGCACATGGTGGACGCCAACGAGTACAAGCGTCGGCAGGGGCCCATCGGCGTCAAGATCACGCCGCGCGCGTTCGGTCGCGACTGGCGGCTGCCCATCGTGAACCGGTTCCGGCAGGGTTGATTTCAGCTTTTAGCCTGGAGGGGGCACGAGACGCGCCCCCTCCAGACCTCCCCATTCGCGCGAGGTGCGACAACGGTTGCTGTCTCTCCGCGCAACTAGAGATCGTTGCCCGAGTACGAGAGGTTGAATGATTTATTGCAGAGGGGGAAGTCGGGGACGATGTTCTTGAGCACGGCGTACTCGAGCGCCGGCCAGTTCCTGAACGAGGGGTCGACGACCTTCACGCGGGCGAGCTCGTGTGGCCCCGCGGCCCGCACCCAGTACCAGATGGGTCCCCGCCAGGCCTCGACGAGGCCGAGCGCGTCTGCCTCGGCGGGCAACGGGCCCAGCGGCGCGCGCGGGGGCCCCCCGGGGGCGCGGTCGGCGGCGAGGGTGATGAGTCGCGCAGCCTCCCGGGCCTCGTCGAGCCGCACCATGGTCCGCGCCCACACGTCGCCTGCCTCGTAGGCGGGCACCCGCACGTCGAGCTCCCCGTAGGCGGCGAAGGGGGCGTCGCGGCGGGCATCGGCATCGATCCCGCTCGCCCGGCCGACCAGTCCCACGACCTGCATCTCGCGGGCCGTGCGCGGCGTGAGGCGGCCGGTGCCCTGCAGGCGCTCCAGCACCATGGTGTTGTCGAGGCACAGCCGCGCGACTTCTAAGAATGCCGCGACCAGGCGGTCGACCTCGGCGGCCACCGCGTCGAGCGGAGCCTTCGCCAACGGCCCGGCCACTCCGCCCGGCACGATGGCGCCCCGGAGGAGGCGGTGGCCGGCGAGCCGGTCGTTCAGCCGCAGGAGCTCTTCGCGAATACGGAAGCAGTGGGCGTGACCGAAGGCGAAGCCCGTGTCGTTGACGATCATGCCGACGTCGCCGACGTGGTTGTAGAGCCGCTCGAGCTCGAGCAGGATGACCCGCAGCCAGCGGGCTCGCGCCGGGATGGCGCAGCCGGCCAGGGTCTCCAGCGCCTGGGCGAAGGCCAACGCGTGGGCGGCGCTCTCGTCGCCGGACACGCGCTCGGCGAGCTCGAGGGTGCGCTCGAACGGCAGGGTCTCGAAGAGTTTTTCGATTCCCTTGTGCACGAAGCCCAGGCGCGTCTCGAGGTTCACGATCGTCTCGCCCTCGACGCTGAAGCGGAAGTGCCCGGGCTCGATGATGCCGGCGTGCACGGGCCCTACGGTGATCTCGAAGATGCCTTCGCCGTCGACCCGGCGGAAGGGGAACGGCTGGCCCTCGTCGACGAAGTCCCGGCGCGCCGCCACGTCGCGGCGAAGCGGATGATAGGTCTCGGGCCAGAACTGGTGCAGGGCCAGCCGGCGCGGGTCCGGGTGGCCCACCGGGATCAGCCCGAAGAGATCCCGGATCTCGCGCTCGAAGCGGCTGGCCGCGAACGAGCGCGTGGCGAGCGACGGGAAGCGCGGGATGGCGGCGGGCAGCGTTACCAGCACCACGGCGGCCGGCTGGCCGCCCGCCGGAGCGAAGACGTAGGCCAGCGTGAAGGTTCCGGACGTCGCGGTGCTGTCGGCGGCGGCGAGGAGCTGGAGCTCCGCGCCCAGCAAGGAGAGCCGGTCGGCCAGCGCCGGCACCCGGGCGGCGTCGAGCCGGCCGCGCAGCACGCCGTCGCCGTCACGGGACACGGCGGCGACACCGCCGGCGGCGAGCGCCTCCGCGAGCGCCTCGGCGGTGAGGATCATGGCGCCAGCAGGCTCACGATCTGCCCGAGCGCTCCGGCCAGGCCCGGAGGCCACGCCAGTCCGGTGACGACCAGCATGAGCAGCGCGACGCCGAGGGGCAGCGCGGATGCCCAGTGAGGGTTCTCCGAGACCTGGCCGGTGACCGGGCCGTAGAGCATGCGATGGGCGGCGCGCAGGAGCCCGGAGAAGGCCACGACGAGCAGGGCCAGGCCGAGCGCAGCCGCCGGCGCGTACCCTGCCTGAAAGCCCGCGGCGAAGATCATCACCTCGCTCACGAACAGGCCGAAGGGTGGCAGGCCCATGAGGGCCAGCATGGCGACCAGGAAGCCGCGTCCCGTGACCGGCATGGCCCGGAGCAGGCCGCTCACCGCCGGGATCTCGGCGGTGCCATAGGCGGCGCGGATGCGACCCGACAGCAGGAACAGCACCGACTTGGCCAGGGCGTGATTGCCGATGTGCAGGACGGCTCCGGCCACGCCCAGGGGCCCGCCGAAGCCCAGCCCGAGACAGACCACTCCCACGTGCTCCACGCTGGAGTAGGCGAGCATGCGCTTGTAGTTGCGGGGGGCCCAGAGAAACGCCGCCGCCACGCCCAGCGAGGCCAGGCCCAGCGCCACCAGCAGGCGGCCGGCGAAGTCCGGGCCCGCCGCCAGATCGACCACCGCCTTGAACCGCAACACCGCGTAGAGGCCAACGCTCAGGAGCACGCCGGACATCAACGCGCTCACCGGGGCCGGCGCTTCGCTGTGGGCGTCGGGCAGCCAGGTGTGCATGGGCGCCAGGCCGGCCTTGGTGCCGTAGCCGACGAGGAGGAACACGAAGGCCAGCTGGATCACCGGAGCCGGCAGTCCCGGGGCCAGCCGTAGCAGGGTCGTCCATCGCAGCGCGTAGGCCTGGTCGCCGAACTGCTGGACGTCGGCGAAGTACACGAGCACGGTGCCGGCGAACGCGATGGCCACGCCGACGGAGCAGATGAGCAGGTACTTGTACGACGCCTCCAGCGAAGACCGGGACCGCTCGAAGTTCACCAGGAACACGGAGGCCAGGGTGGTGCCTTCGACAGCCACCCACATGAGCCCGACGTCGTCGGTGGTCACGGCCAGCAGCATGGTGAAGGTGAAGAGGTGGAGCAGCGGGTAAAAGCGCCGGCCTTCGTCCGGCGGCACCTGACGGGGCGCCTCCAGCGCGGCCAGGGCCGCGATCAGCCCCACCAGCCCCGCCATCCACGCCGACAGGGCATCGGCGCGGAGCAAGCCGTCGAGCGCCGTCACGCTGCCCTGTCGCGCCACCGCGGCGACGACGGCTGCGGCGGCGGCCAGCGTGACCGCCGCGGTGAGCGCGTTCACGGCGCGGGCAACGCCGCCGACCGCGCGCGTCAGCACGGCGGCCCCGGCGAGAGGAGCGGCCAGCAGCAGGAGCAGGCTCATCCCCGCAGCTCCCGCAACCGGTCCACGTCGATGGAGTCGTGCTCGCGGCGGACCCGAAGGACCACGCCTTCCATCAAGAGCACGATGGCCAGGACGTCGAGGAACACGCCCGCCTCGACCAGGCCGGGTAGGCCGTAGGTGGCCAGCAGGGCTAACCCGAAGATCCCGTTCTCGAACATGAGGAAGCCGAGCAGGTGGCCCAGCGCATCGCGTCCGGTGACGCAGACGAACAGGCCGATGAGGGCCATGGCGAAGGCCAGCGGGATGCCGCCCTCGGTGGGCAGCGTGGTGGCGGCGTTGACGGGCAGCATCACGGCATAGGCGACGACGACGAGACCTCCTGACACGAGCAGCGGGACCGCGGAGGACCGCCCGGGGGCGAGGGGCCGCAGCACCGGCGTGCCGGCCCCCATCCGGGCCAGCGCGCGGGGGATGAGCCAGGCCTTGAGGAGCACCACCACGGCGGCGACGACGAGGAGGCCGGGCTTGCCGGCCAGGATCCCGATGACGACGGCGAGGAGCGCGAGGAGCAGCGACTGGGCCACGAAGAGGGCGAGCCGTCCCGGCCAGCCCTGTCGCCAGACGATGAGTAGCGTCACCACGAGCCCGAGAAAGGCCAGCAGGTTCGTGAGGGCTGTCATCGCAGCAGGAACACCGCGGTGACCGAGAGCAGCGCCAGCGCGAACGATCCCGCCAGCAGCTCCGGCACCCGGAAGAGCCGGAGCTTGGCCACCGAGGTCTCGACCAGGGCCAGAGCCGCGGCGAGGACGAGCAGCTTCGCGCCCAGCGCCAGAACCGCCAGCGCCACCGGCCCCGGCGCCACTTCGGCGGAGACGCCCCAGGGCAGGAAGAGGTTGGCCAGCAACGCGAGGAAGACAAACAGCTTCATGCTCGCGGCCCACTCCACCAGCGCCAGATAGTGGCCGGAATACTCGAGCACCATGGCCTCGTGGATCATCGTCAATTCCAGGTGCGTGGCGGGGTTGTCGACCGGCAGGCGGCCCGTCTCCGCGATCATGACCACGAAGAAGGCGGCGAAGGCCAGCAGGTGGCCGGGGTTGGCGACCAGGAGGGGATCGCCGGCGAAGCGCTCGACGACGCCGCCCAGGTTGATGGTGTCGGCCCGCAGTGCCAGGGCGAACACGGCGATCACGATGGTCGGCTCGGCCAGAGCGGCCACCGCGACTTCCCGACTCGAGCCCATGCCGCCGAAGGCGCTGCCGGCGTCCAGGCCGGCCAGCGCGAGGAAGAACGTGCCGAGCATGAACAGGTACATCAGCAGGATGATGTTGCCGGCGAACGCGAGCAGGGGGCGGCTCACGAGCACCGGCACCACGAGGGCGGCGACGAGCATCGTGGCCACCAGCACGTAGGGCGTGAAGCGGAAGATCCAGGAGGTAGTGGTGGAGACGACCGGCTCCTTGCCCAGGAGCTTCACGAGGTCGGCGCAGGGCTGCCACGGGCGGGGCCCCCGCCGGCCGGCCAGCCGGGCTTTGAACGCGCGGAGCAGGCCCACGAGGAGCGGGCCGCCCAGGCCGACGACGGCCAGCTGGGCCAGCGCGGCCATCACGTCGGCCATCACGCGAGCACCAGCAGGGCCAGCAGCGCGGCCAGGATATAGATGAGGTAGAGATTGGCGCTGCCGGATTGGAGGAGCCGGGCGCGGCGCGCGGTGCGGTGGAGCACGCCCAGCGCGGGACGGTAGAGCCACCGGTCGAAGACCGAGTGCGTGGGGTTGGCGTACTCGATCCGGGTGACGAAAAACCGCGATTCCGGATGCGCCTCGATGTCGAGCTGGGCGACCGGGCGATAGAAGAAGTCGAAGATGCGCTTGAAGGGATTGGCGAAGGCGGTGGCGGTGTACTCCATGCGCGCGGTCTGCACCAGGCGGCCACAGCCCCACGTCTCGTAGAGCCGCCGCCGGCGGCCGACGCCGGCGGCGGCGAGGAGCACGGCGGGCAGGGCCAGGGCGGCCAGCAGTGCGGCCCCCACCGCCACCGTCGACAGGCTCGCGAACTCGCCGGAGATGTTGAGCGTGAGCCAGCCACCGAGGTTGGCCGGGTCCGGCACGCGCATGACGTCGGCGCCGACGCGGACCAGGGCCGGCACCACCAGGGTGGGCGCCAACCCCAGGCCGACGCAGGCCAGAGCGAGCAGCCCCATGCCCGCGCGCATGGGCCAGGACGCCTCGTGGGCGCGGGCGGCGGCCTCGCTGCGGGGCAGGGCCAGGAACGTGATGCCGAAGGCCTTCACGAAACAGGCCATGGCCAGACCGCTGGTGAGCGCCAGGCCGGCGATGCCCAGGGCGAACACCAGATTCTGCTCGGCACGGTCGATCCTGAGGTTCTGCAGCAGGGCCTGGAACGTGAGCCACTCGCTGACGAAGCCGTTGAGCGGCGGCAGCGCGGCGATGGCGGCCGAGCCCACCAGGAACGCCGCCGCCGTCCACGGCATCCGCTTGATGAGCCCTCCCATCTCTTCCATGTTCCGCGTCCCCGTGGCGTGCAGGACCGCACCCGCCCCGAGAAAGAGCAGCGCCTTGAACGCAGCGTGGTTGAGCGTGTGGTACAGCGCTGCGGCGAAGCCCAGCAGCGCGAGCGCGGGCAGGCTGGCCAGGTGGAAGAGCATGCCGGCGCCCAGGCCGATGAGGATGATGCCGATGTTCTCGATGCTGTGGAAGGCCAGCAGCCGCTTGAGGTCGTGCTCCACGAGGGCGTAGAGCACTCCGGCCACCGCCGAGATCACGCCGGCCAGCATGACGGCGATCCCCCACCAGGCCTGGCCGTCCCCGAGCCAGTCCAGGCTGATCCGCATGAGGCCGTAGATCCCGAGCTTGATCATCACCCCGGACATGAGCGCCGAGACGTGGCTGGGCGCGGCCGGATGGGCCAGCGGCAGCCAGACGTGGAGCGGAATCACCCCGGCCTTGGCGCCGAAGCCGAGCCCGAGCAGCGCAAACGCCAGGCCGGCGCCGGCGGGCGGCAGGGTGGACGCCGTCGCCGACCAGTCCGCGAACCGGAAGCTGTCCGTCCAGACGCCCAGCAGCAGCATCCCGGCCAGCAGGCAGGCCAGCCCGGCCTGCGTCATCACGGCGTAGACCCACGCGGCGCTGACGGCCTCGCGATCGCCCGACTGCGCGACCAGCACGTAGGAGGCGAGCGACATGAGTTCCCAGGCCAGCAGGAAGGTGAGGGCGTTGGCCGCCAACGGCACGGCGCACATGGACGCCACGAACACGTTGTAGGCCAGGAGGCCACGCCGCTCGCCCCCGCCATAGCCGACGGCGTAGAGGGAGGCCGGGATGGCGGCGCCGCCGATCAGCGCCAGGAAGAAGCCGCCGAGCGGGTCCAGCGTGAGCTCGAGGCCTCCCAGCGGCAAGAGCGCGGGCGCGGCCACGGTGAACGTCGCGCCCGCCATACCGGCCAGGCCCAGCAGCGCCGCCGCCAGCCCGCCGCCGGCGGCGAGGACATAGGCGAGCGCCGCCATCAGCGGGCCTGCCCGATGATCGCGAGCAATCCGGCCAGGAGCGTCCGCGGCGAGGGCGGGCAGCCGGGGATCACCGCGTGGACGGGGATGACATCCCCGACGCCCCCGACCACGGCGTAGGAGCCGCGGAAGATGCCGGCATCGCGCCCGCAATCGCCCACGGCAATCACGATCTTCGGATCCGGCGTGGCCTCGTACGTGCGCCGCAGCGCCTCGGCCATGTTGAGCGTCACCGGCCCCGTCACCAGCAGGCAGTCGGCATGCCGGGGGGAGGCCACGAAGTGCAAGCCGAAGCGCTCGAGGTCGTAGTGAGGTCCGGTGAGGCCCCCGATCTCGAGCTCGCAGCCGTTACAGGAGCCGGCATCCACCTGCCGGATGTGGAGCGAGCGCCCGAACCGCCGGCGGATCTCCCCGGCCAGCCGCGTGCCCAGCGCCTCCAGCGAGAGCGACTCGTCGGGGGCGGCGGGCTCGGTGACGATGCCGGCGCGCAGGGCAGCGCGGAGCTGACGGAGCATCACCGCCGCGCCGGCCGGCGCGCCTCGCGCTGGAGCTCGCGGAGGAGGGTCCGGGTGCCCGTCAACTGGTTGTTGAAGATGCGCCGGGCCACGTCGAGGAGATCGCCGACCAGGGGGTCGCGCACCGCGTAGCGGACCGTCGTGCGCTCCTTGCGCGCGCCGACGACGTTCTTGGCGCGGAGCACGGCGAGCTGCTGGGAGACGGTGGACTGGTCGAGTCCGAGGGCCGCCTGCAATTCCTGGACGCTGTGCTCCCGCGCTCGCAGCAGCTCGAGGAGACGGATCCGGAGGGGATGGGCCAGGGCCTTGAAGAAGTCGGCCTTGAAGCGCTGGAGGTCAGTGGGGGCGGCCCGGGACACGGCCCAGATATATATAAATATTCTTATATAGTCAAGTTTATCGTCTAGCCGGGCACCCCCTCCATCTGCAGGGCGTAGAGCCGGCGGTAGAGGCCGTCGCGGGCCAGGAGCTCGTCGTGGCGGCCGGCCTCGGCGATCCGGCCCTCGTGCACGACGACGATGCGGTCGGCGCTGCGGACGGTGGCCAGCCGGTGGGCGATGACGAGGACGGTCCGACCCCGCATGAGCTCGGCGAGGGCTTGCTGGACCATGAACTCGCTTTCGGCGTCGAGGTCCGAGGTGGCCTCGTCGAGGATGAGGATGGGCGGGTTCTTGAGGAAGGCCCGGGCGATGGCGATCCGCTGGCGCTGCCCGCCGCTGAGCCGGACGCCGCGCTCGCCGACCAGGGTCTGATAGCCCTCGGGGCAGGCCTCGATGAAGTCGTGGGCCTGGGCCAGGCGGGCGGCGGCCACCACCTCGTCGGCCGTCGCGTCCAGCCGCCCGTAGGCGATGTTGTAGTAGACAGAATCGCTGAACAGGAACGTCTCCTGGGTGACGATGCCGATCTGGTCGCGCAGCGAGGCCTGGGTGATGTCCCGGACATCGTGGCCGTCCATGAGGATGCGCCCGGCCGTCACGTCGTGGAAGCGGGGCAGCAGGTCCATCAGCGTGGATTTCCCGGCGCCGCTCATCCCCACGAAGGCGACCGCCTCACCCTTGCGCACCGTGAGGGCGATGTCCTTGAGCGTGAAGTCCTCGGCCCCGGGATACCGGAAGTCGACCCGGTCGAACACGATCTCGCGCTCGAAGCCCTTCAGCACGACGGCGCCCGGCTTGTCGCTGAGCGCCGGCGGGCGGTCGATGATCTCGAACACCCGCTCCACCGAACCGGCCGTCTGCTGAATGGTGTTCAGGGCCCGGGCCAGGCGCCGGACCGGGCCGTAGAGCATGATGACGGCGGCCGTGAAGGAAAAGAACGTCCCGGGAGTCATGTCGCCGTGGATCACCCGGTAGCCGCCGTACAGCATGGCGGCCACGATGCCCAGGGCGGCGGCCACCTCCATGAGCGGCTCGGTCGCCTCGTCGGCCCGGACATTCTTGAGGGACAGGGTGAGCAGCCGGTCGTTGAGCTGGTCGAAGCGTCGGCGCTCGTGGGCCTCCCGCCCGAAGGCTTTGACGATCTTCGTCCCCGCGAAGGATTCGTGGAGCATGACGGCCAGCTGGGCGATGCGCTCCTGGGCGCGCCGGTTGATGTTGTACAGCCGCTCGCCGATGCGCTTCACCATGAGGGCGATCAGCGGGAAGGCGACGAGAGCGGCCAGCGTCAGCAGCCACTCGCGCAGGAACATCACCACGAGCAGCGCCACGATCGTCGCCACCTGCCGGACCACGAGCACCAGGGCGCCCGAGGACACGCGGGCCAGCCGGCCCACGTCGCCCAGGATGCGTGACATGAGGTCGCCGGAGTGCAGGTCGGCGAAGAAGGCCAGCGGCATGCCCTGGATGTGCGTGTAGAGGTCGTGGCGCAGGGCGGCCACCACGCGCTCGCCCACCGAGGCCATGAGATAGGCCTGCGCGTAGCGGGCGCCGGCCTTGACGACGTAGGCGGCCACCAGGGCCAGGGGAATGAGCTTCAGCATCAGGAGGTCGCGCTTGATGAAGATCTCGTCCATCGCGGGCTTGACGAGCCAGGCCACCACGCCCTCCATGGCGGCCACCACGATGGCCAGCACGCTGCCCACGATGAGCCACGGCAGGTGCGGCCGGATGTAGGGCAGGAGCCGTCGGTACGGGCTGACCGGCAACTTCACCCCGCGCGGCGTGTCTCGAAGAACTCCCGCACCGCCGCCACCACCGCGTCGATCTCCGCCTCCGTGTGCTGCGCCGAGATCGGCAAGCTGAGAACCTCCTGGGCCAGGCGCTCGGTCCACGGCAGGGCCGGGGGGTCCAGGCGCTCCAGCGCGGGCTGGCGGTGGGCCGGCACCGGGTAGTGAATGCCGGTCTCGATCCCGCGGCCCTCGAGGAACGCGGCCAGCGCGTCCCGGTCAGGCGTCCTCACCACGTAGAGATGATAGACGTGGCCGGCCCGCGGCCGCTCCTCGGGCAAGACCAGGGGCAGGTCGGCCAGCCCGCGCGCGTACCGGGCGGCCAGGGCCCGGCGGCGCGCGTTCATTGCCGGGAGCCGGCGCAGCAGGACCCGAAGCGCGGCCGCCGGCAGCTCGCCGAAGCGCAGGTTGAAGCCGATCTCATCGTGCAGGTCCTTGCCCAGCCGCCCGTGGTCGCGCAGCCGTCGGCAGCGGGCGGCCAGCTCGTCGTCCGAGGTCAGCACGGCGCCGCCGTCGCCGAGCGCCGGCAGGTTCTTCGAGGGATAGAACGACAGGACGGCGGCCCGCCCGAAGCTGCCCACGGGGCGGCCGTCCCATGCCGCGCCGTGCGCCTGGGCACAGTCCTCGAGAATCCACAGCCCGAACCGCGCGGCCAGGTCCTGGACGGCTGCCATGTCCGCCGGCTCCCCGTAGAGATGCACGGGCACGAGCCCCACCGTGCGGGGCGTGATCTTGGCGACGGCATCCTCGACGTCGTACGTGTACCAGCGATCCACGTCGACGAAGACGGGCGTCGCTTCGGCCACGCAGATGGCCTCGACGGTGGGAAAGGCCGTGTGCGCGGGCACCAGCACCTCGTCGCCTGCCTTGACGCCCAGCGCACGCAGCGAGAGCCACAGGGCGGCCGTGCCCGAGCTGGTGAGGACGGCGTGCCTGACGCTGGCGTGACCGGCCAGCTCGGCCTCCAGGGCCTGGCACTGCGGGCCGAGGATGTACCGCCGCGAGTCGATGGCGGCCAGTACCGCGTGCTTGATCTCGTCGTCCACCGGCGGGCGCGACAGCGGGATCACGCCGGCTTGTCGCTGAGGCGGTTGTACCGGCCACGGAAGTAGAGCAGCGGCTCACCGTCATTCGTGGCGGCCCGCTCGACGCGGCCGACGAAGATCGTGTGGTCGCCTTCCACGTGGGTGGACGCGGTCACGCACTCGATGTGAGCCAGCGCGGCGGTGAGCAGCGGCAGCCCCATGTCGCTGATCCGATAGGCCGCGGCATCGAACTTGTCCAGGCGCGTGGAGGCGAACCGCCGGGAAAGCGCCTCCTGGTCGGTGGTGAGGACGTTGACGGCGAAGCGGCCCGTGTCGCGCAGAGCCGGAAAGGTCTGAGACTTGTGATCGACGCACACGAGCACCAGCGGCGGATCGAGCGACAGGGACGCGAAGGCGCTGACGGTCAGGCCGGAGGGGCGGGCCTCGGCATCACAGGTGGTCACGATGGTGACGCCGGTCGCGAAGTGGCCCAGGACGCGGCGGAACTCGTCGGGACCGATCACCGTAACGTTCTATCAGGAGCGGGCCGCTCAACGCAAGGTCCGCCGCCCCGAGGGCGTTGCGCCGCCCCGACGGTAAGGTATAGTGACGCCGTATGGTCAGCGAGCAAGCCGTCCTCGACGCGCTCCGTAGCGTCAGAGACCCGGCCGGGCAGTCCGACATCGTCACGCAGGGGCTGGTCAAGGATCTGCACATCCACGATTCCGAGGTCACGTTCACGCTGGCTCTGACCAGCCACCCGCCGGCCGCCAAGGCCTCCCTGCACAGCATGGCCTCCCGCGTGGTCGGCCAGATCCCCGGCGTGACACGCGTCCAGGTCAAGCTCGGCAGCGCCCCGGCGGCGCGAGCGGCGGCGGCCGCGCCGGCGGCGGCAGCGCCGCCAGCGAGCCGACCCGCCGACATGATTCCCGAGGTCCAGCACACCATCGCGGTGTCGTCGGGCAAGGGCGGTGTGGGCAAGTCCACGGTGGCCGTCAATCTGGCGGTGGCCCTGCGGCTCGGCGGCGCGCACGTGGGCATCGTGGACAGCGACGTCTACGGCCCCGACGTCCCGCTCATGCTGGGCAGCCGCGACCAGCCCGGAATGCTCGCCAACAAGATCCTCCCCGTGGAAGCCCACGGCCTGAAGCTCATGTCGCTGGGGCTGCTCGTCGGCGAGCGGGAGGCGGTGGTCTGGCGCGGGCCGATGATCCACTCGTTCATCCAGCAGATGCTCAAAGACGTGGCCTGGGGCGCGCTCGATTACCTGGTCTTCGACATGCCGCCCGGCACGGGCGACGCCCAGCTCTCGCTGTCCCAGGTCATTCCGCTGAGCGGCGTGGTGATGGTGACCACGCCGCAAGACGTCGCGCTGCTGGATGTGCGCAAGGCGGTGGCGATGTTCCAGCGTCTCAACGTGCCGATCCTCGGCATCGTCGAGAACATGAGCGCCTTCGTGTGCCCGCACTGCGGTGAGCGCACCGACGTCTTCGGCAGCGCCGGCGGCCAGCGGCTGTCCCAGGAGTACGGCGTGCCGCTGCTGGCCCAGCTCCCGCTCGATCCGGAGACGCGGGCCGGCGGCGACGAGGGACTGCCCATCACGCTGCGCCGTCCGCAGTCGCCCCAGGCCGCCGCCTTCCGCAATCTCGCCGCGGCCGTCGCCCGACGTCTCGACGAGCTGGCGCCGTTGCGGACGCTGCCCCGGATCGGCTGAGCGGAGGGGGATGACCATCCCCGAGCCGGCCTCCGCGTTCGGCCCCGCCGGCGCGCTGGTGCTGCCGATCTTCCCGCTCCCCGACATCACGCTCTTCCCGCACAGCGTGATACCGCTCCACGTCTTCGAGGCGCGCTACCGGGCGATGGTTACGGACGCGCTGGCCCGCGACCGGCGCCTCTGCATCACCCGCCTGCTGCCGGGTTACGAGGCCCGCTATGTGGGCAAGCCGCCCGTGGCCCTCGTGGCCGGAGCCGGCGAGATCGTGCGCTGGGAGCGCCTGCCCACCGGGCGCTTCAACATCCTGGTCGCGGGCCGCAGCCGGGTGCGGATCGAGACCGAGCAACCCACCGACACGCTCTATCGCGTGGTCCGGGCGCGGGTCCTGGCCGACGAGCCGCCCGCCACCGACGTCTCGGCCCTGATGGCGCGGGTCCGCGCGGCGTGCCGGCAGCTCCTCGAGGCGCTGGATCGGCCGCGCGACCTCGCCGACGGCCTGCTGGAGGAGGCGGGGGCCGATCCCGGCCGGCTTGCCGACCGGGCGGCGGCGGCCTTCGTCCCCGATGCCGATGTGCGCCAGGAGCTCCTGGAGACGCTCGCTGTCGAGGCGCGCCTGGCCCGGTTGTCGGCCGCGCTCGAGGGACTGCTCGGTTCGCTGCGCAAGCGGGGCAAGCCCGAATGAAGCTTTTCCTGGCCGCCGCCTTGGCCCTTGTGCTGCTCGACGCGGCCGCCGCCGGCGGCCGGTCGTGGGCCTGGCTGGGCGTCCGCATCCGCGACATGTCCGAGCAGGAGATGAACGACGTGAGCGCGCGTCACGGGATCCGCGAGGGCTTCGGTGTCGTCATCGTGGAGGTGCTGAGCGACACGCCGGCGGCGCGCGCCGGCCTGCAGAGCGGCGACATCGTCGTCGCCGTGGGTGACCGGCCCATCACCGAGACCCGCCTGCTGCAGCGGCTGATCGCGTCGGCGTCCACCGCCGAAGATACCTCGCTCACCGTGCTCAGGGACGAGGGACGCCGCCAGCTTCCCGTGCGGCTCACCGCGATGCCCGGGGAGATGGTCGGCGAGCGGGTGGCCGCCGAGTTCGGCTTCGTCCTGCGCGACGTCCAGCCTCCGGCCGGCGTCCTCGGCGCGGCCGCGGTGCTCCGGGGGCCTACCGTCGGCGCCGTCATCCGCGGGGGGGCTGCCGAGAAGGCGGGTCTGCTCGTCGGCGACATCCTGGTTCAGATCGGAGAGCGACCGGTGCTCACCCGGGACGCCGCGCGGCAGGCGCTGGCCGAGGCGCCGCTCGACCGGCCGCTCGAGCTCGCGGTCCGGCGCGGGGACAGCCGTCTGAACCTGGCGCTTCCCGTGCCCTGAGCGCCGCCTTGACAAGCTCTGGTCAGACCGCGTAAGGTCTGCGCCGTGGTTGGACCAGCCGGCCACCCGGGATCGAACCCGCGGTCGTCTTGCGACGCGTGGTCATAGGACTCGAGACGGCCAGACATCGCCGGCGGCGCCCGTCCGCCGGGAACATCGCACACCGGCAACCCGTTGACCTTAGCAGGTCACATGAGCCTCATGTCCGCTCGCCTCGGGAGAGTGCCACACCGCCGACAGGGAAAGGAGCGAGAGTATGAGTGACACGGTCAAGCAGGTGGGCGAGAGCATGCCGTCGCCAGGGGCACGGCGCAGCTTCCTCAAGAAGGCCGCGGTAGCCGCCGGGGCCGCCGGCGCCGCTACGGTCGGCTTCCCGATGGTGTCCCGGGCCCAGACCACGGTACTGAAGATGCAGGGATCCTGGGGCGCCAAGGACGTGTTCAACGAGTTCGCCGAGGACTACGTCAAGCGCGTGAACGAGATGGCGGGCGGCCGCCTCAAGATCGACTATCTCGTCGGCGGCGCGGTGGTCCATCCCTTCCAGGTGCTGGACGGCGTGCACGGCGGCCAGATCGACGCCGCGCACACCGTCACCGTGTACTGGTACGGCAAGCACAAGGCCGCCTCGCTCTTCGGCACCGGCCCCGTGTTCGGCTTCAACGCCAACGAGGGGCTCGGCTGGATTCACAATGGTGGCGGCCGTGAGCTTTTCCATGAGCTGCAGACCAAGATCATGAAGGTCAACGTGATCAGCTTCTTCGTCATGCCGATGCCGACGCAGCCGCTCGGCTGGTTCAAGCGGCCGGTCAAGAGCGCGGCCGACCTCAAGGGCCTGAAGTACCGCACGGTCGGCCTGGCCGCCGACCTCTTCCAGGCCATGGGCGTGAGGGTGTCCCAGCTTCCGGGGGGCGAGATCGTGCCCGCCATGGAGCGCGGGGTCATCGACGCCTTCGAGTTCAACAATCCGACCTCCGACCGCCGCTTCGGAGCCCAGGACGTGGCCAAGAACTACATGATGGGCAGTCACCATCAGGCCACCGAGTACTTCGAGATCATGTTCAACCGGACCAAGTTCAACGCGCTGCCCAAGGAGCACCAGGCCATCCTCCAGTATGGCGCCGAGGCGGCCTCCTCGGCCAACGAGTGGAAGGGGATGGACTACTACTCGAAGGACCTCCAGGACCTGATCAGCAAGGACAAGGTCAACGTCATCCGGACGCCCAAGGACGTGTTCGACGCGCAGATCAAGGCCTGGGACGGTCTGATCGAGGTGCTGAGCAAGGATCCCTTCATGAAGAAGGTCATGGATTCCCAGAAGGCCTGGGTGAAGCGCGTGGTGTACTACGGTATGTTCAACTCCACTGACTACCGCGGCGCCTACGAGCATCACTTCGGCAAGGTGAAGCTGTAACGGGGCAAGCAGCCGGCGGCTCGGTGCGGGCGAAGCCGGGGCGAGGTCGGGATGGTTTGGAGGGGGCCGGTCGCGGCCCCCTCCGAGTGCGGGGGGGTTGGATGGAGCGACGGCGTCCGCGGCGTGAACGGACATGAGTCGCTTTCTCCTCTTCATCGATTCCCTCAGCACCTGGGTCGGCAAGGCCTTCGCTTGGCTGATCCTTGTCCTCACCTTCGGGGTCAGCTACGAGGTGTTCATGCGCTACGCCCTGAACGCGCCGACCACCTGGGCCTTCGACATCAGCTACATCACCTACGGCGCCCTGTTCCTGATGGCCGGCGCCTACACGCTGTCCCGTAACGGCCACGTGCGCGGCGACGTGATGTACCGGTTCTGGCGGCCGCGGCTGCAGGCCGCCATGGACCTGGCGCTCTACATCGTCTTCTACCTGCCCGGTGTCCTGGCCTTCATCTACTCGGGCTGGAGCTACGCGGCGATGTCCATCCGATTCCGGGAGGTAAGCATCTTCAGCCCGGCCGGGGTGCCGGTGTTCCCGCTCAAGACCTTGATCCCCGTGACCGGCGTGCTCCTGCTCGCGCAGGGGGTCGCCGAGATCATCCGGTGCATCCTGTGCCTCCGTTCGGGCCAGTGGCCGCAGCGCCTGCACGACGTCGAGGAGACCGAGGCGGTCCTGATGCGGGAGCGCCAGCGCCAGGCCCGTGAGGGCGCGCCGCCGACATCCGCCCACGAGGCGACGGGCGTATGACCGATCCCCAGGTCGGCATGCTGATGCTGGGCCTGTTCATCTTCATCATCATGCTTGGCTTCCCCATCGCCTTCACCCTCATCGCCATGGGCGTGGGCTTCGGGTTCTACGCCTACTACACGCCGGGCCAGGACTTCTTCGAGAACCGCATCTTTACCCTGCTCGTCCAGAAGGCCTTCGAGGTCACCTCCAACGACGTGCTGACCGCCGTGCCCCTGTTCCTGTTCATGGGCTACGTCGTGGAGCGCGCCAACATCCTCGACCGCCTGTTCCGCTCGCTGCAGATCGCCGCCAAGGGCGTGCCGGGGTCGCTGGCCGTGGCCACCCTCGCTACTTGCGCCATGTTCGCCACGGCGTCGGGCATCGTCGGGGCAGTAGTGACCCTGATGGGCCTGCTGGCCTTTCCGGCCATGCTGCGGGCCGGGTACGACGTCAAGCTCTCCGCGGGGGTGGTGTGCGCGGGCGGCTGCCTGGGCATCCTGATCCCGCCCAGCATCCTGCTGATCGTCTACGCCGCCACCGCCGGCATCTCGGCGGTCAAGCTTTACGCGGCCGCCTTCATCCCGGGGTTCCTGCTGGCCAGCCTGTACGTCGTGTACGTGGTCGGCCGCGCGATCCTCAATCCGGCGCTCTGCCCCCGGTTGCCCCCGGAGGAGACGAACATCCCCTTCCGTGAGCTGCTGTGGGGGTTGCTGACCTCGTTCCTGCCGCTCGCGTTGCTCATCCTCTCGGTGCTCGGCGCGATCCTGTTCGGGCTGGCGACTCCGTCGGAAGCCGCCGGCGGCGGCGCCCTGGCCAGCCTGGTCCTGGCCGGGGCCTACGGCGCGCTCAATTTCCAGATGCTGAAGGAGTCGGTGTTCCTGTGCGCCCGCGCGACGGCGATGGTGTGCTACCTGTTCATCGGGTCCTGGACTTTCTCGTCGGTCTTCGCCCTGCTCGGCGGGCAGGGCGTCATCGAGCGCCTCTTCCTGGCCATGAACCTGTCCTCCACGGGGTTCCTGCTGCTCGCCCAGTCCATCATCTTCGTGCTCGGGTGGCCGCTGGAGTGGACCGAGATCATCATCATCTTCGTGCCGATTTTCCTGCCGCTGCTCGACACGTTCCAGGTCGACCCGATCTTCTTCGGCATCCTGGTCGCCCTCAACACCCAGACCGCGTTCAACACGCCTCCGGTGGCCATGGCCGCCTTCTACCTCAAGGGCGTGGCGCCGCCGCACGTCCAGCTCGCCGACATCTTCAAGGGGGCCTTGCCCTTCGTGTTCATGGTGTTCCTGTGCATGGCGATGGTCTATATCTTCCCGGGGCTCGCCCTGTGGCTGCCGGACTATCTCTACACGCCGCGGTGAGCCGCCCGGCATGAGCCTGCACACGCTGTCCTGTGCCGAGGCGGCCGCGGCGATCCGTGAGGGCCGCATCACCTCCGCCGAGCTGGTGGAGGACTGCCTGGGCCGTATCGCGGCGGTCGAGCCGAAGGTGCGGGCCTGGGCCTTCCTCGACCCCGACCACGCGCGCGAGCAGGCGGACGCGGCCGACCAGTATCGCAAGCAAGGCAAGGCGCCCGGTCCTCTGCACGGCGTGCCGATCGGCATCAAGGACATCTTCGACACCGCCGACATGCCAACCGAGCTGGGCTCGCCGGTGTGGGCGGGCCGCACCCCGCGACGGGACGCGGCGGTGGTGGCTCGGCTGCGCGCGGCGGGCGCCGTGATCATGGGCAAGACCGTCACCACGGAGTACGCGTATCGCCAGCCCGGCAAGACCACCAACCCGCACGATGCGAGCCGCACGCCCGGCGGCTCCTCCAGCGGCTCGGCAGCCGCGGTGGCCGCGCTCATGGTGCCGGGCGCTATCGGCTCGCAGACGGGCGGCTCGACCATCCGGCCGGCGGCGTTCTGCGGGGTGGTGGGCTTCAAGCCCACCCACGGCCTCATTCCGCGCACGGGCGCGCTGCTCCTGTCGCGCAGCCTGGACCACGTGGGCGTGTTCGCGCGCACGGTCGAGGACGTCGCCCTCCTCGGTGAGACGCTCGCCGGGTTCGACGAGGAGGACCGGGATACGCGTCCCCTGGCACGGCCGCCGCTGGCGGCCGTGGCCGCGTCTGCGCCACCGCTGCCGCCCCGTCTCGCCTTCGTGCGCACGCCGGTTTGGGAGCGCGCCGAGCCCTTCACCCGCGAGGCCTTGGCCGAGCTCGTCGCGGCGCTGGGCGACGTGGTGGCGGAGGTGGAGCTCGGGGAGAGCTTCGCGCGCGCGGCCGCCATGCACCGCACGGTCATGGACGTCGAGGCGGCGCACAACCTCCGCCGCGATTACGACAAGGCGGGCGACCGGCTGAGCCCCGCGCTACGCGGGCTGATCGAGCGTGGTCGCCGCCACACCGCGGTGGACTATCTCGCCGCGCTGGCTAGCATGCCGGCGCTCAACGCCGCGCTCGATTCGCTGTTCGACGAGTTCGACGCGATCCTGACACCGGCGGCCCCGGGCGAGGCGCCCAAGGGGCTCGAGACCACCGGCGATCCGGTCTTCTGCACGCTGTGGACCTATCTCGGTACGCCGGCCGTGACGCTGCCGCTGCTGCAGTCGGCCACGGGCATGCCGCTCGGCGTGCAGCTCGTCGGACGGCGGGACAACGACGCGCGGCTCCTGCGCACCGCGCGCTGGCTCACCGCAGCCCTGGCCGGCGCCGGTCGTCGCGGTTCCTCGCGCCGGGCCGACGGGCGGCGCGCGCCGGCCAGAAAGCGGACGGTCTCGTCGTGACCTTCGTGACCGGGCTCATCGGCATCGTCATGGCGGTCGCGTTCCTGGGCTTTCTGGTCTGGTGGATCAAGGAGCTGCCCTTCACCATCATCGTCGCCGCCGTGGTTGGTCTCATGGTGTACGACTTCGTGCGAACCATGCGACATGGCGAAAACGGGCCCTGGCGCTGAGCAGGCAGGCCGGCCATGCCGCGCCGCGCCCAGGCGGGCGCCGGCGTTCGGGGTAGGCTCCGGCCTGCCGCGCGGTGGGCCGAGCCGACGCCGACCATTCCCAAGAAGAGGACAACGCCAATGAGTGATGACGTCAAGCGCATGTACATCGATGGACAGTGGGTGCTCGCCGAGGGCGGGGCGACGTTCGACGTCATCAACCCCGCTGACCAGTCGGCGGTGGGTCGGGTGGCCAACGGGGCCGTGCCCGAGATCCGCCGCGCGGTGCAGGCGGCCCACGCCGCGTTCCAGGGCTGGTCGGGGCGGGCACCCAAGGACCGGGGGCGAATCCTGCTCGCCATCCAGGAGCGCATGGAGGAGCGCCGCGACGACCTGGCCCGGCTGGTCACGCTCGAGAACGGCAAGCCCTTCGAAGAGGCGAGGAAGGAGGTGCAGTTCTCGCTCGGCTACTTCGGCTGGTTCGGCGAGGAGGCCCGCCGGATCGGCGGCGAGTGGGTGGCCTCGCCCCACCCGGGCAAGCGCTACCTGGTGTTGCGCCAGGCGATCGGACCCGTCGCCGCGGTGACCCCGTGGAACTTCCCGGCCACCATGGTCACGCGGAAGATCGCGCCGGCCCTGGCCGCCGGCTGCACGGTCGTGCTCAAGCCGGCCTCGGCCACCCCGCTCACGGCCCTGGCCATCGCCGAGATCACGCAGGAGGCCGGGCTGCCGCCCGGCGTCTTCAACGTGCTGACCACGAACCGCTCCCGCCTCGTCGGCAACGAGCTGCTCACCCATCCGCTCATCCGGAAGATCGGCTTCACCGGATCGACTGACGTGGGCAAGGGCATCATGGAGACGGCGGCGAAGCAGATCAAGCGGCTCAGCTTCGAGCTGGGCGGCAACGCGCCGTTCATCATCTTCGACGACGCGGATCTGGGCCCGGCCGTGGAGGGGGCGGCGGCCATGAAGTTCCTCCGCGTCGGCGGTCAGTCGTGCATCTGCGCCAACCGCATCTACGTCCAGCGGAGCATCGCCGGCCGCTTCGTCCCCGCCTTCATCGAGGCGGTCAAACGTCTCAAGGTCGCCCCCGGCTTCGAGCCCGGCGCGCAGATCGGGCCGCTCATCAACGAGGAGACGCGGGCCAAGGTGCACGGGCTGGTCCAGGATGCGGTGAAGCACGGCGCCAAGCTCGTCACGGGCGGGCACTATCTCACGGACGGCCCCTACAAGAACGGCTTCTTCTACGCGCCCGCGGTGCTGCTCGACGTCACCGACGAGATGGCCATCGCCCAGGAGGAGATCTTCGGACCGGCCGCCCCCGTGCTGATCTTCGACACCGAGGAGGAGGTGATCCGCCGGGCCAACGCCACTACCTTCGGCCTGGCCGCCTACTTTTACACCCGCGACCTGGCCCGGCTGATGCGGGTGTCCGAACAGCTCGAGTACGGCCTGGTGGGCGCCAACGACGCCACCGGCTACACCCACGAGATCCCCTTCGGGGGCTTCAAGGAGTCGGGGCTCGGCCGGGAGGGTGGACACGAGGGCATAGAGGAGTACACTGAGGTGAAATCCGTCGTCGTCAACCTGGGTTAATTCCTTGATCACCGTCGAGAGGGGGTCGACCATGCCTCTCTACGAGTACTTCTGCGAGACGTGCGCGAAGGAAGTCGCTGTCACCATGTCCATCAGCGAGCACGACAAGGCCCAGGCCGCCTGCCCGCACTGTGGCGGCACGGCAATGCGGCCGCTGGTGAGCACGATCTTCACTCAGACCTCACGAAAGTCCTGAGCGAGGCCAGCATGAAACTGACAGGCAAGCGGATCGCGATCCTGGCCGAGAACATGTACCAGGAGATGGAGCTGTGGGTGCCCTACTATCGCCTCAAGGAGGAGGGGGCCGAGGTGAAGGTGGTCGGGGCCGGCGGCGCCAAGACCTACGCCTCCAAGCACGGCTATCCGGTAACGGTGGACGTGCAGGCCGATCAGGTGAAGGCGGTAGAGTTCGACGCGGTGGTCGTTCCCGGCGGGTACGCGCCGGACTTGATGCGTCGTCATGCGGCCATGGTGGCTCTGGTGCGCGAGGCGGCCCAGCAGGGCAAGGTGGTCGCCGCCATCTGCCATGCCGGCTGGATGCTCGTGTCGGCGGGCCTGCTCGAGGGACGCAAGGCCACGTCCTTCTTTTCCATCAAGGACGACCTCATCGCCGCCGGCGCTAACTGGGTCGACGAGGAAGTCGTGGTCGACGGGACCCTGATCACGTCGCGCAAGCCCGACGACCTCCCCGCGTTCTGCCGGGCGATCGTGCAGGCGCTGGCGAAGAGCTAGCGAAGCGGAGACAGGTGCTGGGGCCGTCCCAGCACCTGTCGAGCAGTTCCCCGAACCAGGGGGCGGAAGAGCGGGGGAGGGCCCGGCGGCCGCGGCAGTCTCGGCTGTCGGCGGCCAGGGCGTGATAGCGTATTGTGCTATCGCCGCTAGCACGCTATGCTAGCGAGCCGTGGCGACCATCATCATCCGCAACCTGGACGAGGAGGTGGCCGAGCGCCTGCGGCTGCAGGCTCGCCTCCGCGGGGTGTCGGTCGAGCAGGAGGCCCGGCGCATCCTGGCCGATGGCACACGGCTGACCCGCGCCGAGATTGCGGCACGCGCCGTCGCCATCCGCGCCCGCCAGCGCCCGCATCGCTCCCGTGGCGTGGATCTGATCCGAGAAGACCGGGAACGATGACGGCGCGCCGGGCGGCCCGGCCCCCGCTTCGGGCGCGGGAGCGCGCCGCCCGGTACACGCTGGCGACTGCCGGCCCGGTCGTCGTCGATGCGTCGATGGCCTTCCTCTGGTTCGCGAACGAGCCCGATCACGCTGGGGCCGGGCGCCTTCTCGAAGCCGAATCCGCCCTGCTCGCGCCGGATCTCATGGCCGCCGAGGTAGCCAATGCGTGGTGGAAGAAGCTCCGGCGTCGCGAGATGCAGGTGGCCGACGTCGAGGAAGCGGTGACGAATCTCCTCGCGATCGGGATTGTCTGGACGCCGTCGGTGGTGCTGCTGCGGTCGGCGGCCCGTCTGGCCGCGGAACTCGGGCAGCCGATCTATGACTGCCTCTATCTTGCTCTCGCGGCCTCGCATTCTGCCGCGCTGGCGACGGCCGACGACCGACTCCGGCAGGGCGCAACGCGCCTTGGCATCCGGATCTGGAGCGACTGAGGCCCTGGGGTCCTCGCTGGTCAAGGGCTGAGGAGTTAGTAGCCGCGCCGGCGGTCGACCACGTGACGGAGGGGGCGGCCAGCCAGGTAGCGGGCGAGGTTGTCGTTGAAGACGTCGGCTAGCTCTTCGGGAACGTTGGGGCCGGCGATGTGCGGGGTGATGACGACGTTGTCGAGCCCCCACAGGACGTGGGTCGGCGGCAACGGCTCCGTCGAGAACACGTCGAGCACGGCCCCGGCGATGCGCCGCTCGGTCAGGGCTCGAACCAGGGCTGGCTCGTCCACCACCGGCCCACGACCGATGTTGATGAGCCACGCCGACGGGCGCATCGCGGCCAGTTCGCGCTCACCGATGAGCCCACGCGTGGCCGGCGTCAGCGGCAAGACGACGACGACCCAATCGGCTTCCTCGAGGGCCCGGGGCAGCGCCCGGGCCCGATGCACGTGGTGGGCTTCGCGGACGGGCCGGCCACTGCGCGTCACCCCGATCACCCTGATGCCCAGGGCCCGGGCCGCCCGGGCGATGGTACGCCCGATGTCGCCCAGGCCCACGATCGCCATGGTCGTGCCCCCGAGCCGGCGGGGAATCACGCTATCGAGCCAGCGTCGCTGACGCTGGGCTTCGGCGTACGTCCCCATCCGCTGCGTGACCCAGGCACACCAGGCCAGGACGTATTCCGCCATCCAGGGACCGAAGACGCCGGGGGCGCGAGTGAGGGTTACGGTGGCGGGTAGCTCCGGCACCAGGGCCCAGTCCACGCCCGCGCCGGCGGACTGGATCCACCTGAGCCGCGTCGCCTTGGCCAGGAGCGTGGGCGGAAAGCGCCACGCGTAGATCACCTCGGCCTCGGAGACGAAGGCCGCCGCCGCCTCGGGCGTGGCGGCGGCGCGGACGGTGACGCCGGCGCGCGGCGGGCGCACCAGCGCTGCGTAGCGCTCGGCTTCGTCGGGATAGTAAACGAGCACGGTGAGCGGCGCCCGGCGCGCCACGTCAACCGAGGCGGCGCAGCAGCGTGTTCTCTGCCGAGAAGTCGATGTCGCGGCGGTCCAGCCCCTCGCGCAGATACCACTCGAAGGTCTGGGCCAGACCGCCGGCCAGGGTGTAGCGGGACCGCAGACCGAGCTCCGCGCGAACCTTGGTGGTCGTGAAGACGGCGTGGCAGTCGTAGACCAGGTTCTGGCCGAAGGGCGCCGGCGCGTCTCCGGGCGAGGGCGGGCACGGCACCAGCGTGAGCGGGCGCTTGATGACGTCGGCGATGAGCTCGACGAACCCCACCTGCGTCACGATCTCCTCTCCGGTGACGTTGTAGGCCTGGCCGAAGGCCCGGCGATCGCCCAGCATGGCGGCCATGGTGTCGGCCAGGTCCTCGACGTGGCCGAACTGTCGTAGCCAGCCGCCGTCGCCGGGTACCAGGATCGGGCGCCCGCGGACCAGGCGATCGAAGAAGAACGTCTCGTTGTTCCGCGTGTTCATCGGCCCGTAGACGTGGGTGGGCCGGACCAGCGTCACGGGCAGGCCGCGCTCTCGGTGCCGGCGTAGCAGCACGTCTTCCCCGGCGATCTTGTGGCGGGCATAGTCCCCCCAGTAGAGGTTGCGCGGCGTCGTCTCGTCCCAGGGGATGGGCAGGGCGTGGTCGTAGACGCGTCCGGTCGACACGAACAGCGCGTGGCCGAGGCGGCCATCGAGGGCCGCCAGGACGGCCTCCACGTCCTCGCCGGTGGTCGGCGCGTAGGCGATGTCGACGAGGGCGTCCACTCGCTCGCCGCGCAACGCCTGGCGCACGGCGGCGTGATCCTTGCGGTCCGCCACGATGGCGCGCACGCCGGCGGGCAGCCGCTCGGCATGGCGGCCTCGATTGAGCGCGGCCACCTCGTGGCCTCCTCGCAGCAACGCGCGGACGAGGTGGAGGCTGATGAACTCCGTGCCCCCGATCACCAGGACGCGCACGTCAGCCGATGCTCACGGCCACGCAGGTCGTGGTCCGCGTCACCCCGTCGATGATGCCGATGCCGTCGGTGACCAGGCGGCCCACCGCGTCCAGGCTGGGCCCTTCCACGACGGCGATGAAGTCGTAGGGGCCGGTGATGCCGTCGAGCTGCACCATGGCGGCGGGACTGCCCTTGATTCCGGCCAGCGACTTCTTGACCGCCTTGGCCTTGCCGGCGGCGGTCTCGATGAGGACGTAAGCCTTCACCCGTTTGGCTGCCGTCTTCATGGCCTCTCCTCCGACTGCGATGAGACGTCGCGCGCGGTAGCCGCGGCACACTACATTAACAGGGGCACGGGCCCCCGGGCTATCGCCACGCCCGTGCCCCGCCGGAATCGCCCGCGGCGATCGCTCGGATACCCGATCTGAGTCGCGACTACCG
>DASTFB010000084.1 GCA_035709005.1 Candidatus Methylomirabilota bacterium
CGAGCCAGGCGCGGCAAGGAGCGACAGGCGATGCCGAACATCCGGCTGCTCGAGCTGGACGAGATCAAGGAGCCGAAGATCCGCGAAATGATCCGCCAGGCCGAGGCACGCGGGGCGCCCGACCCCAACTTCTTCCGCATCATGGGCCACGTGCCCGAGCTGTGCACGCGGATGTACGACCTGTGGACGGAGTCGTTCAACCGCGGGAGCCTGGATCACCGGCTCAAGGAGCTGGTGCGGGTCAAGATGTCGCGCTACGTCGCGTGCCAGTACTGAGCCAACGTGCGCTCTGCCGCGGCGCGGCAGATGGGCGTGACCGAGGCCGACCTGGACGACGCCGACGACTACGAGCGCTCCACGCGGCTGAGCCCGGCCGAGAAGTGCGCGCTCCGGTACGCCGACCAGATGCAGAAAGACCCTCGGGTGATCGACAAGACGTGGTACGAGGAGCTGCTGCGTCACTACAGTGAGGCCGAGGTGATGGAGCTGGCGGTGTTCGTGGCGCTGAACCTCGGCTTTCACGCGGTGTTCTCGACCCTGGAGTTCTCGCCCGCCTGGAACCACCTGGGCCCGGGCGGCCGGCGGGTGGAGCGCTGAGGCACGCCAGGAGGGGCGACAATGGCCGTCGAGGTGGCGAAAGTCGAGCTGAAAAGCGTCCAGGACGCCTCAGGTCTGGAGGTCTGTATCAAGGCCGGGCAGTTCACCGCCGATCAGGTCGTGGCCGTCGTCGGCAAGACCGAGGGCAACGGCGGTGTCAACGACTTCACCCGCCTCCTGGCCGACCACGCCTTCCGTCGGGTGATTGCCAGGCACGGCACGCGGAACGAGGCCGAGGTGGCCCGGATCCCCATGGTCTGGTCGGGAGGGTGCGACGGTGTCATCACCCCGCACGCCACCGTCTTCGCCCGCAACGAGCGGACAGGGCCGGCCAACAAGTCCCGGCTAGTGATCGGCACCGCGATGAGCGAGCACCTCCGACCCGAGGACATCGGCCGTCCCCGCATGGTGGAGATCGTGGCGGCCGGTGTGCGCGCGGCCATGAAGAACGCCGGGATCGACGATCCGAAGGACGTGCATTACGTCCAGACGAAAACCCCTCTGCTCACCATCGAGTGGGTGGAGGACGCCAAGCGGCGGGGGCAGACGGTGGCGTGCGAGGTGCACGACTCGATGGGCGTGTCGAACGGCACCACCGCCCTGGGCATCGGCGTCGCGCTGGGGGAGATTGGGATGCCCCGCGCCGAGCAGATCTGCCGGGACCTCGACATCTATTCGTCGGTGGCCTCGTGCTCCTCGGGCGTGGAGCTGACGCAGGCCCAGATCGTCCTCATGGGCAACCGGGCGGGCGCCGGCGGCCGCTATCGTATCGGCCACGGCGTCATGGCCGACGCCCTCGACCTCGACGGCATCTACGCGGCGATCCGCGATGCCGGGCTGGAGCTGCCGGATCGGCCCCGGGCGGCCGATCTGCAGGGCCGGCTGGTGAACTGCTTCATCAAGTGCGAGGCCGATCGACGCGGCAAGCTGCGCGGCCGCCGCCAGATCATGCTCGACGATTCCGATGTGCACCACCATCGCCACGCCAAGGCCGCCGTCGGCGGGGTGGCCGCCGCGGCCATCGGCGATCCCGCCGTCTTCGTCTCGGTCGATGCGATGCACCAGGGCCCGCATGGCGGGGGTCCGGTCATCGCCATCGTAGACCTCGGCGACTGAGTCGCCTTCGCATCACTGCTGATCTTCCGGGTCACCGGACGCCCCGTCTGTCCGGGGCACACCGTGTCCGACGGACGAAGTGACCTCCGGGGAGGGGTTGAGCAGGTCATCTCCGATCCTGTTGGCGATCCAGCCGATGGCTGTTGTCACCTGCAGTCGCAGCGGCGTCGCGTCGGCCTTGGCCCAGGACTCGAACGTATGGCGGCGCGGCCCCGAGTCGAACGTGCGCGTACTGGACCGGATTTCGCTACCCTCCCTGATCGCGCGCGCGACCACGGACAGACGCAGGCTCAGGTCCGGGTCGATACCGACTCCGAACAGGGCGATCTCGCTGGCTTTGATCTCTACGATGGTGTCGACCGTCAGCCCAGGCGCGGCGGCATCGAGGACGACGGCATCGATCCCGGCCAGGCGCAGTCGCTCGACCAGCCCGTCCCGAACTCGCTCGGCGATTTGCGAGGCGCTCACCGCCGCGTCGAGGGCGGAGGCTGCCCGCTCGACGTCCTCCGGCGGCGTTGCGGCAAAGACCCCATAGATGCCGCCGGCGACCATGGTGACCGGGGACGCGAGCATGCCCATCAGCATCCCCGGAGGGCCGGCCGCCTGAAAGCCGACCAGAAGGGGAATGCCGAATCCCAGGACGACGCCGCGTCCGGCGGCCTCCCCTCGCGACGTGGCGGGGCGCTCGAACGCCGTCGCCGGCGGCTCGGGAAGGGCGATGACCCCGATGGTTCCGTACCTCGCCCGCGCTTCCACGCCTGTGATCGGCGGGCGCCCGGCCGCACAGCCCGACAGCGCGGCCGCGAACACCGCCAGTGCGACTGCCGTAATGCCGATGATCGACTGCCGACGTGATTGCCGTCCCATCGTCCGGTCCTCACCGCGTCAGGGCTTGACGGCGAGCAGCGCGGCCTCCGAGATCACCGCGTGCCCGGTGGCCGTCGGGTGGATGCCGTCCCAGAACAGGTATTGTTGCGGCGTCGCGCACACCGCCCGGCTGCCGACGCCGAAGGTCAGGCAGGGATCGGTGACGTTCGTCAACCCGACCTCAGCCGGGTTCGCCAGCACCTGCGCGAAGAGGCCGTGGACGTCGAGGCGGGTCAGAGTGATCCCCGGCAGGGTCTGCAGGGCGCTCAGAGCCTGCTCCAGGGCGCCGTTGTACGCCGCGGAGAGCTGGGCGGCGGCCGTCTGAATGGAGGGGTCGAGCTCGCGGATGACGGGGGTGATCGCGAGGTTCGGAACGTTCGGCACGATGAACGTCCGCGCCCCGGCCGTCCACAGCTCCAGGATGCCGTCGGCGGTGGCCGTGATCGCCGCGTTCAGGATGGCGAGGCTCGTTGCCCCGGAGGGGTCGATGGCCAGGGCGCTCAGCGCGTCGCTCACGTCGTTGGCGCCGATCCACACGACGTACAGGTCGCCGGACGGCGCCTGCCCGCGGAAGTCCGTCAGGAACTGCCCGATCTGGGTGCGCAGGTCGTGATCCGGGAATGCGGGAGCCCCGGCTCGCGCTCGCGCGCGGCCGACCGCATAATTGGTGAAGAGTCCCGGCACCGAGAGCGCCGGCCCGCCGCTGGTCGGCGCGCCGAGGTCGGCGGCGAGTCGCTCGGCCCAGGTCGCCCCGTTGCTGAAGTGGTGTCCGCCGACGGCGTACGAGGCCTCGGGCACCGGCTCGTACGGTTGTCGCGCGCTCGTCCCGAACGCGATGAAGTGGTTGCCTGGATCCGAGAGACTATCCCCGAAGACGACGAGCCGTGTTATCTCGTCGGCGCGCGCGGCAGATGCGAGCGAAAGGAACAACGTGACGAGCACGACAGCAAGCCGCATGACGTCCTCCCCTTGCCCGGGCGGCCAGGCTGGCTGGCCGCGTCGGCTGTTTGCTACCGGGGCGAGGACTCAGGCAAGGGAGGGGCCAGGCGGGACTCTAATGATTCCTGCTAATTACGGTGTGTTGAGGCGGTTTAGACATTCCGTCTGCCGAAAAATAGGCAGCGTCCAGCAGTCGTGTCAGCGCTCTCTCGGCATGGGTCCCTTGGGACCGGGCGGCCAGGCTCGCCCGCGCTGCGGCGATCTTCGGTCTGATCGCTCCGGGCTCGAGGTCTCGGCTCACCACCGGGTTGAGAAACAGCAGCGCGCCCACCGCATCGCGATCGTGACCGGTGATGACGGCGTCCTGGATGAGCGGGCTGCCGGCGTCGACAGCTGGGCGATGGGGCGCATGCCTCAAGAGCGACCTCAGCCGCCGTGCCGGACGCTCGTGAGCACCGCGTAGAAATGGTGTCGTCGTGAGGCAACGTCGGCCGGGGACGGTGATCGCGCTCCAGGGCAACGTCCTCGATGTCCGCTTCGACGCGGACCTGCCCCCGCTGCGCCAGAAGCTGGTGACGCCGGAGCCCGTGGCAGTGGTGATGGAGGTGGCGAACCACCTGGACGCCAGCACCGTACGGTGCATCGCGCTGACGCCGACACGAGGGCTCGCTCGTGGCTCCGCGGTCATCGACACGGGCGGGCCACTGCAGATCCCGGTGGGGGATCCGTTGCTGGGGCGGATGCTGAACGTCTTCGGGGAGGTCATCGACGGCGGCGCGCCACTGGAGGGGGTCGAGTGGCAGTCGATCCACCGCCCACCGGTTCCCCTGGCCCGGCGGGCGATCCGCTCGGAGATCTTCGAGACCGGCATCAAGGTGATCGATCTCTTGAGCCCGCTCGAGCGGGGCGGGAAGGCCGGGCTCTTCGGCGGCGCCGGGGTCGGTAAGACCGTGCTCATCACCGAGATGATCCACAACGTCGTGGGCCGCTACGGGGGCGTCAGCCTCTTCTGCGGCATTGGCGAGCGGAGCCGCGAGGCCGAAGAGCTCTACCGCGACATCCGGAGCGCCGGCGTCCTGGACCGGACCGTCATGATCTTCGGGCAGATGAACGAGCCTCCAGGCGTGCGCTTCCGGGTCGGGCACGCGGCGCTGACGATCGCCGAGTACTTTCGCGACCGGGCGCACCGCGACGTGCTCCTGCTTATCGACAACATCTTCCGATTCATCCAGGCGGGCTCGGAGGTCTCGGGGTTGATGGGACGGATCCCGTCGCGTGTCGGCTACCAGCCAACGCTCGGCACCGAGCTGGCCGAGCTCGAGGAGCGGATCTCCAGCACGGCTGCCGGAGCGATCACCTCGATCCAGGCGGTGTACGTCCCCGCCGACGACTTCACCGATCCGGCCGCCACCCACACCTTCGCGCACCTGTCCGCGTCGGTCATCCTGTCGCGCAAGCGGGCGAGCCAGGGCCTCTATCCGGCCGTTGATCCGCTGCGCTCGGACTCGAAGATGCTGACGCCCCCGGCGGTCGGCCGGCGCCACTACCGGATCGCCGGGGCCGTGCGGCGGACCCTGGCCGAGTACGAGGAGCTGAAGGACATCATTGCGATGCTGGGGCTGGAGGAGCTGTCCGAGCGGGACCGGGCCACCGTCGCCCGCGCGCGTCGGCTCGAGCGCTTCCTCACCCAGCCGTTCTTCACCACCGAGCAGTTCACCGGCCGTCCGGGTCGGCAGGTCGAGCTCGGGGCCACGCTCGACGGGTGCGAGCGCATCCTCGACGACGAGCTGGCCGATCGATCCGAGCAGGCCTTCTACATGATCGGCGAGATCGATGAGGTTGCTGGCGCGGAGGCCCGGGCATGACGCTCAAGGTCCTGCTCCCCTCGCGCGTGCTCGTGGACGAGACAGCGACGAAAGTCCTCGCGGAGGCCGAGAACGGCTGGTTCTGCCTCCTGCCCAGGCATGCCGACTTCGTGGCGGCCCTCGTGCCAGGCGTGCTGATCTTCACAGCCGCCGACGGCGCCGAGCGCCTCGTCGCGCTCGACCACGGGATGCTCGTGAAGCGCGACGCCGAAGTCCTGGTGTCGGCCTGGCGCGGGGTGACGGGCGAAGATCTCGGGTCGTTGCGGACGATGGTCGAGCGCGAGTTCCTCGCGCTGGACGACCGGGAGCGAGCGGTGCGGAGCGCGCTGACCCGCCTGGAGGCGGGCGTGGTGCGGCGGTTCGTCGAGATGGACGCGGGACAGTGATGGACGAGCCGCGCCCCCGAAAACCGTTGCCCGAGCAGGACGTCACCGAGATCGTCGGTCGGAAGGCCGAGCGCAGGCTCCGGGCCCGCCGAGAGGGCCGGCGGGGCGTGTGGTTTGGCCTGGGCATGTTCGGGCTCGTGGGCTGGGCCGTGGCGCTGCCGACGGTGGCCGGCGTGGCGCTGGGACTCTGGCTCGACGCCCGCTTCCCCTCTCGTGTCTCCTGGACGCTCAGCCTCCTGCTCCTGGGGGCCCTGCTCGGCTCGCTGAACGCCTGGTACTGGGTCAAGCGGGAGAGCCGCGACGAGCGAGGGGAGTGAGTGGCCCTGAACGACGCGACCGCCCTCGCGTTTGCGCTGGCCGCAGGCACGCTGCTGGGCGCCTTCTACTTCGGCACGTTGTGGCTGGTGGTGCGCCGGCTCGATCGCCTGGCCTGGCCGGCCGTGTGGCTCGGGATCGCCGGGATCGTGAGATTAACCGTGGTGGTCGTCCTCTTCGCGCTCCTCGTCGGTACGCGGTGGGAGCGGCTGGTGGTCGCGCTGGTCGGCTTCCTCGCCGTCCGCATCGTCCTTACGCGCTGGCTGGGTCGTCCAGGGCAGGCGCCTCGACGCCCGAGGCGCGAGCGGATGGTGACCCGGGGAGGGACGTGATGCAGATCAGCCCCGATGAAGTGGTGCTGTGGGCGTGGGAACCGTTCCGGCTGTCCGCCACGATCGTCTACACGTGGATCGTGATGGCGGTGCTCGTTGTCGGCGCCCATCTGGCCACCCGGCACGTGTCGGCGACGATGCGGCCTGGGCGGTGGCAGAACCTGCTCGAAGTTCTCGTCAGCGGCATGCGAGAGCAGATCCGGGAGGTCAGCCAACATGACCCTGGACCGTACCTGCCCTTCGTGGGGACCCTGTTCCTGTTCATCGCGGCCTCCAACGCCCTCGCGATCGTCCCGGGCTTCGCGCCGCCGACCGGATCGCTCTCGACGACGATCGCGCTGGCGCTCTGTGTGCTGGTCGCCGTCCCGCTCTACGGGATCGCCGAGCGCGGGCTGGGCGGCTATCTCAAGAGCTACGTGCAGCCCACGCCCTTCATGCTGCCGTTCAACATCATCGGGGAGATGTCCCGGACGGTCGCGCTGGCCGTCCGGCTCTATGGCAATGTCATGAGCGGCACGGTCATCGCGGCCATTCTCCTGAGTATCGTGCCCTTCTTCTTCCCCATCGTCATGCAGGTCCTGGGGCTCTTGACCGGCCTGATCCAGGCCTACATCTTCGCCGTGCTGGCGATGGTCTACATCGCGTCCGCCACCCGAACCCACGCTGGCCAGTCGCCGGGGGCCGGCGACTCAGACGAGACCCGCTAAGGGAGACGCCATGGACAACCTCGGACTCATCGGTGCCATCTCGATCGTCACGGCCGGGCTCACAATCGCCATCGGCTCGATCGCGCCGGCGCTGGGCGAAGCGCGGGCGGCGGCGCAGGCGCTGGCGTCCATCGCCCAGCAGCCCGACGAGGCCAATACGATCACCCGGACGCTCTTCGTGAGCCTCGCGATGATCGAGTCCACGGCCATCTACTGCTTCGTCGTCGCCCTGATCCTCATCTTCGCGAACCCGTTTTGGAACCGGTTCCTGGCGGCCGCGGGTGGATGACCGATGACGATCGACTGGCTGACCGTCGGGGCCCAGGTCCTGAACTTCCTGGTCCTCGTCTATCTGCTCAGGCGCTTCCTGTACGGCCCGGTCGTGCGGGCGATGGCTCGGAGAGACGAGGCTCTCGCCGAGCGGCAGCGCGAGGCCCAGCAGCGCAAGGAGGACGCCGAGGCGGAGGCGCGACGTCACCGCGAGGCCCGCGAGGCGCTGGAGGCCCAGCGTGAGCGTCTGCTGGCCCGGGCCCGCGAGGAGGCGGACGACCTCCGGCGGACGCTGGAGAAGGAGCTGCGGCGGGAGACGGACGAAGTGCGCGAGCGATGGCGCGCCGAGCTCGAGCGGGAGCAGGCGGCGTTCCTTCGCGAGGTGAGGCGCCACGTCGCCGAGCAGTTCGAGACGCTCACCCGCCGGGCCCTCGCAGATCTGGCCTCGGCCGATCTGGAATCGCAGATGGCCCGGGTGCTGGTCGACCGGCTGGGCACGCTCGACGGGGACCGGAGGGAGGCGCTGGCCCGGGCCAGCGCCTCCGGGGAGCCGCTGCGCGTGCGGAGCGCGTTCGAGTTGCCGGCGACGGTGAAGCGAAGCATCACGTCAGGGCTCCGCGACACGCTGGGCAGGGAGGTCGAGGTCGCGTACGAGCTGGTGGACGACGTCGTCTGCGGCGTGGAGATCCGTGGCGGAGGCGAGAGCCTGGCGTGGAGCCTGGAGGGCTATCTCGAGACGCTGGAGCGACGGCTGGCGGAGGGGCTCGGCGAGCGCGCGGCCGGCCGGCAAGGCAGGACGCCGCGGTGAGCGGGGGAGGGACGCTCATAGACGTGGCGCGCGAGACCTTTGCCACGATCGGTCGCGCCGTCGCCGAGCATCGAGCGGAACTGCGAGCGATCGAGGTGGGAGAGCTCACCTGGGTCGCGAGCGGCATCGCCCGCGTGCGCGGCCTGCCGGGGGCCAAAGCCGACGAGCTGCTGCAGTTCCGGGGCGGCCTGCTCGGGATCGTCGCCAGCCTGGAGCCGGACGACCTCGGGATCATCCTCCTGGGTGACAGCGCTCGCCTCCGCGCCGGGGACGAGGCACGGCGCACGGGGCGCGTGATCGACGTGCCGGTGGGGCCCGCCTTGCTCGGGCGCGTGGTGGATGCCATGGGCCATCCGCTGGACGAGCGGGGGCCCGTGGAGGCCGTCGAGCGACAGCCGATCGAGCGAGACGCCCCGGCGATCCTCGACCGCGCTCCCGTCACGGTCCCCCTCCAGACCGGGTTGAAGGTAGTGGATGCGCTCGTCCCGGTCGGCCGCGGGCAGCGGGAGCTGATTCTGGGCGACCGGCAGACGGGCAAGACGACCGTGGCGGTGGAGGCGATCCTGAACCAGCGCGCGGGCGACGTGGTCTCTGTCTACTGCGCGATCGGGCAGCGCACATCCGCCGTCGCGCGGGTCGTGGCCGATCTCGAGAGCCGCGGCGCACTGGCGCGCTCGATCGTGGTGGTGGCGGGTGGTGACGACGCGCCCGGGCTGCAGTTCGTGGCGCCCTATGCCGCGACGACGATGGCCGAGTACTTCATGGAGCAGGGGCAGGACACGCTCGTCGTCTATGACGATCTCACCCGGCATGCCCGGGCCTACCGCGAACTCTCGCTGCTGCTGCGCCGGCCACCCGGGCGCGAAGCGTATCCGGGCGACATCTTCTACGTCCATGCCCGGCTGCTCGAGCGCGGCACGCGCCTGAGAGCCGAGCGGGGCGGCGGGTCGCTGACGGCGCTGCCGGTGATCGAGACGCAGGCGCAGAACATCGCCGCCTACATCCCGACGAACCTCATCTCCATCACGGACGGCCAGATCTACCTCTCGCCGGGCCTGTTCCAGAAAGGCATGCTGCCCGCCGTAGACGTCGGCCGGTCGGTGTCGCGCGTGGGCGGCAAGGCCCAGCTGCCCGCCTACCGGAGCGTGGCCGGGCCGCTGCGCCTGTCGTACGCGCAGTACGAGGAGCTCGAGACCTTCGCGCGCTTCGGCACGCGCCTGGACCCCGAGACGCGGCACCGGCTGGAGCGGGGACGGCGCGTGCGCGAGGTGCTGCGGCAGTCACAGTACGAGCCGCTGGCGGTCTCGGCGCAGATCGCCACCTTGCTGGCCGCCACGGAGGGACTCTTCGACACCATCGGCATCGAGGCCATCGCCGACGCCGAGGAGCGCGTGCGCACCGCTGTCCGCGACGGCCTCCCCGACCTGTGCGACGCGATCGACGCCGGCGAGGGGCTCGGCGAGAAGGAGCGGAACCGGATCGTGGAGACGGCTCGACAGGCGCTGCGGGAGGCGCGCGGGTAACCGGCTTTGCAGACGCTGGAAGCCTTGAGCCGCCGGATTGCGACCACCGAGGATCTGCGGGCGATCGTCCGTACGATGAAGTCGCTGTCGGCGGTCAGCGTCCGGCAGTACGAGAGTGCGGTGGCGGCCCTGCGCGACTACAGTCGCACGGTCGAGCTGGCGCTTCAGGCGTTGCTGCGCGACCGGCCCGCGGTGGTCGGCGTCGCCGCGCCCGCTGCCGGGCCGGCCGCCGTCGTGGTGTTCGGCTCGGACCATGGCCTTTGCGGCCGCTTCAACGACGAAGTGGCACACTTCGCCGGGGAGCGCCTGCGCGAGCTCGACGCGGCCGGCGCGCGCCGGCGGTGCCTGGCCGTTGGCGCGCGGGCCGAAGCTCGCCTGGCCGCCCTGGGGGAGGCGGTGGACGAGCGGCTCTTCCTGCCGGGGTCGGTGAGCGGCCTGGCGGCGCTGGCCCAGGCCGTGCTGGTCCAGATCGACACCTGGGGCACCGTCGAGGGTCCGGGCCGGGTGCTGCTGATCCACCAACGGCGCACCGGCGAGGCCGTCGCGGTTCCACACATGCGTCAGCTCTTGCCGCTCAGCCGGGAGCGATTGCGCAATCTCGCCGCCCGGCGCTGGCCCTCCCGGCGCCTGCCGATGTTCACCATGGACGCCGAGCGGCTGTGGCCGGCGGTCATCCGGCAGTACCTGTTCAGCTCGGTGTACCGGGCGGCGGCGGAGTCGCTGGCCAGCGAGCACGCAAGCCGGCTCGCCTCGATGCAGGCCGCCGAGCGGAACATCGAGGAGCACCTCGAGGAGCAGCAGGCGGAGTTTCGACGCCGGCGACAGGAAACCATTACCGAGGAACTCCTCGACATCGTGAGCGGGTTCGAGGCGTCGGCGAGCGTCTCGAGGGGGGCGTACGGGGGATGACCATGCGCCGTCCTCTGGCCCGTCTCGTCGTTATCCCGTTACGGAGGTGAGCGTCATGGACATCGTGACTCGGGAAGACCTCGAGCAGCTCTGGAGCTGAAGGGGACGGGTCGGATGGTGAACGACGTGGGAACGATGGTGCCGGCGGCCTGGGACGGTCGCATCGAGCGGGTCTGGGCCCTTTGCCCCGGCCACGAGGACGATCGAGATCGGCGCCGGGGGACGGTGTACGCCGTCCCCTCCGCAGAGATGCCCGACGACGCGCCAGGGGCCGCGGTCCTTCGGTATTGAGCACGGGCGCCCGTACCCGAGGACAGGCTCAGGGATGTCCGCTTCGATGAGTCTCTAGGGCTCCAGGCCGCGGCACGGCCCGAGCACGGTCATGAGCAGGATTCCGCGGCGCGCCTCCCGCGCGCTTCCGATGCTCACCTTCGGTCGCCGGCGAGACTGGAGCCCCTCGGTCAGCGGGGGCGGTGGGGGGCCGCCAGCCGGGCGGCGCCCAGCGCCGAGCGGCGAGGACGGCGTCCGCATGCGAGCGGGTGTCTCCGGCGCTTTTGGCCCGGACGCTCGAGGTGTCGGGCCCGCGAGACGCCGTTTCAGCGCGCGCACGAGAGCGTTGAGCAAGGGCACGAGCACAAAGACAGCGGCGAACATAAGAATCTGCTCGAGGGTCACAGTCAGCCCTCCCCCTGGGTGCTCGAACCCGTCCGACGAGGTACCGTGCGCTATTTTCTCGGAGCCGGAGGCGGCTCCTCGGGCGCGTCCGCGATCGACTCGCGCATCTGCGTATCGGCCTGGACGTTCTTCATCCGGTAGTAGTCCATGACCCCGAGATGCCCCTGGCGGAAGGCCTCGGCCATCGCACGCGGCACCTCGGCCTCGGCCTCGACGACGCGGGCGCTCATCTCCTGCTCAAGCGCGACGGCCATCGCGCGCCGCTCCTCGGCCTTGGCCTGGGCGATCTGCTTGTCGGCGTTGGCCTGGTCGATCTGCAGCTTGGCTCCGATGTTCTCGCCCACGTCGACGTCGGCGATGTCGATGGACAGGATCTCGTAGGCGGTCCCGGCGTCCAGACCCTTGGTCAGCACGTGCTTGGAGATGTGGTCCGGGTTCTCGAGCACGTCCTTGTGGGTCGCCGCCGAGCCGATCGTGCTGACCATGCCCTCACCGACCCGGGCGATCACGGTCTCCTCGCCGGCGCCGCCCACGAGGCGGTCGAGGTTGGTCCGGACCGTCACCCGACAAATCGCGTGGAGCTGGATGCCGTCCTTGGCCACGGCCGCGATGCGGGGCGTCTCGATCACCTTGGGGATCACGGACATTTTCACCGCGGCCAGCACGTCGCGCCCGGCCAGGTCGATGGCTGCGGCCCGCTTGAAGGGCATCACGATGTTCGCCTTGTCCGCCGAGATCATCGCGTTCACCACGCTCACGAGATTCCCGCCGGCCAGGTAGTGCGCCTCGAGGTCGTTCACCGGCACGTCCAGCCCCGCCTTCACCGCGCTGATGCGCGCCGTGATGACGGTGCCTGGCGGCACGCGACGAAGGCGCATGCCGATGAGCGTGAAAAGCCCCGCGTAGGCGCCGGAGGCCCAGGCGGCGACCCATAAGCGGACCGGGATCAAATAGAGGAGGACGGCGAGGGCGCCGACCACCAGGAGCAACAGCACCACGGCTCCGAACGCACCCGTCTCGATGCCGGCCATGGCTCAGTCCTTTCTGCGAAGCCGCCGCACGACGATCCGGTTGCCGTCCACCCGGACGACCGTGATCGGCTCGCCCGCGTCGATGAATTCCCCGTCCGACACGACGTCCACCCGCTCACCCTCGATGTCGCCTATCCCGGCCGGCCGCAACGTCGAAGCCGCCGTTCCCCGCTTGCCGAGCCAGGTGTGGTCCGTTTCCGGCGCCGACGCGAACCCCTCGCCCGCCGCCAGCTCGGTCTCGAGGACGAGTCGTCGGCCGAACGGCAGTCGGGGGAGGAGACGCAGCAGGGCCAGGGAGACCGCAATCGCCAGCAGCAGCGACACCGCGACCTGCCCCACTGCAATGATGATGACCTCCCAGGTGGCCCCGGCACCGACGAGGCTGAGTCCCAGGCCGCCGAGGAGGGTGACGAGCCCGAGGATGCCGATGACCCCGAAGCCTGGCGTCACGAAGAGCTCGATTGCCAGAAGGATGACGCCGGCGCCGACGAGGAGCAACTCCTCCCAGCCGGCCAGCCGGACGAGCCAGTGGCCCCAGAAGAAGAGCGCGAGGCTGAGGATACCGAGCGCGCCGGGCACGCCGAAGCCCGGCGTGCGAATCTCCACGATGATCCCGAGGATGCCGATCGTCATCAAGAGCGAGCTGACCACCGGGTGGGTCAGGAAACGCACCAGCGTCTCGGCCCAGGTCTGCGTCGCCTGGCGTACCTCCGCGCCGGCGAGGTCGAGCGACTTTAGGACGGCGGGGAGGCTGTCCGCGCGAAAATCCGCGAGGCTGTGCCTCAAGGCCTCCTCGGTGGTGAGCGTGAGAAGCTTTCCCTTGTCGACGATTCCGGGAATCTCGACATCGGCATCCACCATGGCTTCGGCGAGCAGGGCCGGCCGCTTGCGGTTCTCGGCGGTGGCGCGGAATTCCTTGCGCATATAGGAAACGGTCTTCTCCGCCACGGGCCGGGCCGGCGCGCCCGGCGGTCCGATCTCCACCGGCGTGGCCGCCCCGATGGTCCCGCCGTCTGCCATCGCGATCGTCTCGGCGGCCAGGCTGATGAGGGCGCCGGCGGAGATCGCCCGCTTGTTGACGAACGCCACGGTGCGGACGCGCGCGCCGAGTAGCGCGTCGCGGATGAGGACGGCGGCATCCACGCGCCCGCCGAAGGTATTGATATCGAGGATGACCACGGCGGCATCCGCCGTCGCCGCCTCATCGAGCACGCGGCCGACGAACGGCGCGAGCCCGAGGTCGATGAGACCCTCGATCCGCGCCACGAGGACCACCGGCCTGGTGGCGGTCCGTGGCGCCTCGGTTGCGGCCGTCACGGTCAGCGAGGCGAGCAGCCCAAAGCTCGCGAGGAGGACCTCCACGGGTGGGCGCCGCCGGGCGTTGGGACGTGTCATTGGCGGTCTCGTCCTGATCGATGGCCGCCGCCAGTTTCGTCCATCCCATCTCCTCGCAGATGGCCTCGCTGTTGGTCGCCCGCCACCGCCGGCCGCCGTCGGACGTCGTGCACGTGGAGGGTCGGTAAGGCCGGGCGCAGGGTCGGGGCCGAGGTGGAGGGTCCGTGAAACAAGGAGCAGTGACCTCCCGGGACGTGGCGTCGCTGCCCCAGAGGCACCGACGACCGTCTCCTCGACCCTTCCGCGCATTCGCCGCCCCGCAAGCTCCGGGCGGGTGGTCGCTGGCGTTGCCCATTCTACCGCGGCCACGAGGCCGGCGGCGGACACAGTGGTCAGCGGTGGTCGGGCGCGACGGGGTGCTCGCTCGGCAAGATCACGTCGGGAGGCAGCGGAATCGCGTACAGCCGCTCGACCAGGGCGGCGCGCCGCTCCAGGACCGCACGCTGGTTGATGTAGCCCTTGTCGGTGATCTCGTCGGCGTCGATCGACGGAGGTTCGGTAAGGATCAGGGCACGGGCCGGGCAGGTGGACGTCCCTATGGACCGGGCGGCCAGGCTTGCCAGCGCGACGGCGATCCTCGTCCGGGCCGCCGCGGGCTCGAGGTCCCGGCTCACCAGCGGGTTGAGAAACAGCAGCGCCCCGACCTCGTCGCGGTCGTGACCGGTGATGACCGCGTCCTGGATGAGCGGGCTTCCGGCGGCGATCAGCGCGATCCGGAGCGCCGCGACGTGCACCCAGGTGCCGGTGCTGAGCTTGAAGTCCTCCGCCACCCGTCCGTCGAACACGAGGCCCTGGGCGGGGTTGCCGGCCTCGGCGAACTTCACGGCGTCGCCGATCCGGTAGTAGCCCTCCTCGTCGAAGGCCTCCTTCGTGAGGTCGGGACGTCGAAAGTAGCCGGGTGTGACGTGTGGCCCGCGCACCCGCGCCTCCAGCTTGCCCCCGGCGGGCACGAGCTTGAGCTCACAGCCCGGCACGGGGAGCCCGATCAGGCCGGCCCGGTCGATCGGGGCGTGCACCTGCGTGGCCAGGGGCGACGTCTCCGTGGAGCCCCACGCCGAGAGCATGGCTACCCCGCCGGCCCCTTCGAGGGCCGCCAGCCGCCGGAGGCGATCCCAGAGAGGCTGCGAGAGCGCCGCGCCGGCGTAGAAGAGGACGTCGAGGCGGCTGAAGAAGTTGCGCCGGAGGGCGGCATCCGATTCCAAGAATGGCAGCAGCAGGTCGAAGCCCCTCGGCACGTTGAAGTACATGGTGGGGGCGATCTCGCGGAGGTTGCGCGCGGTGGTCTCGACGAGGCCGGGCGCGGGCTTGCCGCCGTCCACGTACAGCGTGCCGCCGTTCCGGAGCACCATGTTGAAGTTGTGGTTGCCGCCGAAGGTGTGATTCCAGGGAAGCCAGTCCACGAGGACGGGAGGACGCTCCTCGACGAACGGCCAGCCGTGGGCGAGCATCTCCTGGTTGGCGCAGAGCATCCGGTGCGTGTTGATGACCCCCTTGGGAGTGCCCGTCGAGCCGGAAGTGAAGAGGATCTTCGCGACCGTGTCCGGACGGAGCCGTGCGAACGCCTCGTCCACGCGAGCAGTGGGACGGCTGTCCAGGAGCTCGGCCAACGGCGTGGAGGTGGCGCCGATGGCGTTCAGCGCGGGCGCGAACCTCTCGGGATCCGCCGTCCACGCCAGTCCCGGTCGGATCAGGTCAGCGATGAATTTCAGCTTACCGAAATCCCGGGACATCAGCGAGTAGGCGGGGGACACTGGCGCCACCGGCACCCCGACGTGCATCGCGCCGAGCGCGAGCAGCGCGTGGTCCACGCTGTTGTCGGAGAGGATGACCACAGGCTGCTCGGCGTGCAGCCCCCGATCGAGCAGGGACTGGCCGATCCGCCGCACGGTGTCGAGCGCCTGGCGATAGGTGACGGTACGCCAGGCGTCGCCGGCCCGTTCGGCCAGGAACGTCTGGTCCGGGCGCCGCTCGGCCCACCGGACGAGCCACTCGCCGACGGCACGGGCGTGGGAGGTCAGCGACGCGGGGCAGCGCAGAATTACGGCCCCGTCCGGGCGGTGCTGCACCTCGACGCGGGCGGGCGCGAATGGCAAGACGGCGTCGCGGCGCGGGGCCACGGATGGTGATCATACCGGCGCGGCGGTGGCCCGGCAATCGTTCACGACGACTATGGCTGATCTATAATTCGCGTACCCAGCAAGGAGGGTATATGGACCGCCGCACGATTCTCAAGGCCGCCGGCGCCGGTGCCGCCGTCGCCGGCTTTCCCGTCGTTCTCCGCGCTCAGCCCAAGAGTTTCAAGATCGGCGTCGTCCATCCGGTGACCGGTCCGCTGGCCGAGCCCGGACAGGCCTGCCGGCTCGGCGCCCAGATGGCCGCCGAGGCCATCAACGCGGCCGGCGGCATCAAGTCGCTGGGGGGAATGAAGCTCGAGCTGCTGGTCGGCGACACTCAGACCAAGCCCGACGTGGGACGCGCCGAAGCCGAGCGCGTCGTCAACCAGGGCGCGCAGATGCTGGTGGGCTCGTTCGACTCGGGCTCTACCGCGGCCATGGTGCCGGTCGCCCAGCAACGGCGTATCCCCTTCCTGGTGGACATCGCGGCCGCCGATCCGATCACCGCGAACGTGGCGAAGTCGGTGAAGGAAGGCCAGCAGAAGGTGCAGTACGTCTACCGCAACTTCCCCACCGGCTCGCAGTTCGGCCGCAAGGCGGTGCAGTACTTCACGGAAATCTTCAAGGCCGCCGGAGTGTCGCCCAAGCGGGTCGTGCTGATGTACTGCAACGATTTGTTCGGGCAGAATCAGGCCCGCGGTTTCCAGGCGGCGCAGAAGGCGGCCAAGGCCCCCTGGGAGATCGTGGACGTGATCCCGTGGCCGGAGCCTCCCTCGGATCTCTCCACCGAGGTGTCCCGGGCCAAGGCGGCCAGGCCCGACGTCATCTCCCCGATCACGCGCCCGGCCAGCGCCCAGCTCCTGCTGCCGGAGATCCGCAAGCAGCGCGTCGAGATCCTGGGGATCGTCGGGCCGGGCAGCCCGGGGCTCTACGAGGCTGGCCAGCTCGCCGCCCTCAAGGAGGACCTGGAGTACGTCCTGACCAGCGTGCCCTGGGCGAACTTCAAGAACCGGAAGACCGTCGCCGTCGCCGACGAGTACCGCAAGCGCTCCGGGGGCAAGACCTTCGACACGAACTCGGGCTACTCCTACGACGCCATGCTGATCATTGCCGACGTCCTGGAACGAGCCAGGTCCACCGACCCTGACGCCATCGTGGGCGCGCTCAAGCAGACCAATTTCACGGACGGGCTCATGCAGTATGGCGGCCCCGTCGTCTTCAACGAGCTCGGCGACAACCCGAACGCCGTTCCCACGATGATCCAGATCCTCGGCCAGAAGCCGGTGGCGGTGTGGCCGCGAGAGGCCGCAGTTCAGAAGTTCGTGTTCCCCAGGCCCCGAGCCTAGCGGCCGGTCGCTCGGCAACGCTCAGCGATGGACCCCGTGCTCGTCGGCCAGGGGCTGCTGAGCGGGGTCCTGTTCGGCGGCGTCTACAGCCTCATGGCCGTCGGCCTCACCCTCATCTTCGGCGTGATGCGGGTGGTGAACTTCGCCCACGGCGACATGATGGTGTGGGGGATGTACCTGGCCTTCGTTCTGGCCACGCGCGCCGGGGTGGATCCCTACCTGGGGTTCGTCCTCTGCGCGGCCGCGCTCTTCGGGCTGGGGCTCGCCGTCCAGCGAGGGCTCGTCGACCGGGTAGTCGACGCGCCGCACGAGATGCAGATCCTCCTGATGCTCGGGGTGGCGCTGGTGCTGGAGAACACGGCCCTCCTCGCCTTCGGACCCGAGCCGGCGCGGGTGCGCACACCGCTGGCCGCCGTCACCTGGTTCGTGGGCCCGCTCTACGTCGACGTCGCCCGCCTGCTGGCCTTCGTCGTGGCCGTAGTCTTGACGGGGCTGCTTTACGCCTTTCTCTTCCGCACCGATCTGGGGCGCACCATCCGCGCCGCCGCCGACAACGTCTATGGCGCCCTGGTGATCGGCACTGACGTGCGGCGCGTGTACGCGGTGGCTTTCGGCGTGGGGGCGGCCTGCGTGGGGGCCGCCGGCGCCCTGGTCTCTCCCATCCTGCCTTTTCAGCCGAGCACGGGCCTGACCCTGTCGATCACCTCGTTCAATATCGTCATCATCGGCGGCATGGGCAGTCTGCCGGGCGCCTTCGTCGGCGGCCTGCTCGTGTCCGTCGCCGAGTCGCTGGGCGCTGTCTTCCTCCGGCCTTCGCTGAAGGAACTTGTCAGCTTCTCCCTCTTGATCCTCATCTTACTGCTCCGGCCGGCGGGCCTCTTCGGCCGGCGCGCGCCATGAGGTGGGGTGCTCTCGTCGCCGTCGCGGTGCTGGCTGCCCTGCCGGCGGTGCTCTCCTCCTACTTGATCACGATCTTCATCCTGATCTTCTTCTACGCCTACCTGGGGCAGGCCTGGAACCTCGTGGGCGGCTACGCCGGCCAGCTGTCGGCCGGCCACGCCGCCTACGTCGGGATCGGCGGCTACACCTCCGCGGTGCTGTCCCTGCAGTGGGGCATCACCCCCTGGATCGGGATGCTGGTGGGGGCGGCGCTGGCCGCGCTGCTGGGCGGCGTCATCGGCTACCTCGGGTTCCGCTTCGGCCTGCGCGGCTTCTACTTCGTGCTGCTCACCGTGGCCTTCGCCGAGATCTGCCGGATCGCCGTGTCCAACGTCGAGGTTCTGGGTGGGGCGCTCGGCCTGTACATCACGTTCACGGGCGACCCCCGACAGTTCCAGTTCCAGGACAACCGCGCCTACTACTACATCGCGCTGATCCTGATGCTGGTGGCCACCGGGCTCACGCGCTGGCTGGAGGGCCGACGGTTCGGAATCTACCTGACCGCCGTCCGGGAGGACGAGAGCGCCTCGGAAGCCCTGGGCGTGGACAGCTTCCGCTACAAGCTCATCGCCATGGTCCTCTCGTCGTTCCTGACCGGCCTGGGCGGCACGTTTTACGCGTTCTACCTCTTCTCGCTCCAGCCGAACGCCCTCTTCGGCATCCCCCTCTCGGTGGAGATCATCATCCGACCCATCGTGGGTGGCTCGGGCACCGTGCTCGGCCCCGTCCTCGGCTCCTTCATCCTCACCCCGCTCGGCGAGATCTCGCGCTACTACTTCGGCCAGGGCGGCTGGCACGGCGCCCACCTGATCGCGTACGGCGTGCTCCTGATCGTGGTGGTGCTCTTCCTCCCTCAGGGCGCCTACCCGGTTGTACGCCGCCTGTTCGCGCGGCGGGCCGCGTGAGCTTGCTGGCCGTCGACCGGTTGGCCAAACGCTTCGGAGGCCTGCAGGCCGTGCGCGACCTGAGCTTCGAGGTGGCCGACGGCGAGATCGTCTCGCTCATCGGCCCCAACGGGGCGGGGAAGACGACCGTCTTCGGGATGATCTCGGGGTTCCTCACCCCCGATGCCGGGGACATTCGCTTCCGCGGCCGCTCCATCATCGGTCTCGCCCCCCACCGGACCTGCGCCCTGGGCATCGTCCGGACGTTCCAGATCATGCGGCCGTTTCCGCGGCTGACCGTGCTGCGCAACGTCGTGATCGGGGCGCTCGGCCGCCGCGCCGACCCGGGCCAGGCGCACACTCGCGCCCTGGACGTGCTAGCCCGTGTGGGCCTGGCCGCCCGGCGGGATCAGCCGGCCGGCAGCCTGACGCTGGCCGACCGTAAACGCCTGGAGCTGGCCCGCGCGCTGGCCACCGAGCCGGCGCTGCTGCTGCTGGACGAGGTGATGTCGGGGCTGACCGCCACCGAGACCGAACGAATGGTCGAGCTCATCCGCGCCATCAACGCCGGCGGGGTCACCATCCTGCTCATCGAGCACGTGATGCGGGCGGTGATGTCCCTTTCCCAGCGGATCATCGTCCTGAACTACGGCGAGCGTATCGCGGCCGGGTCCCCCGAGGCGGTGGCCCGCGACCCGCGCGTGATCGAGGCCTACCTGGGCGAGTCCGAGGAGCGGTGAGCCCGCTCCTCCGGCTCGACGGCGTGGAGGTCACCTACGGCGACATGACGGCCGTCGCCGGCGTGTCGCTGGAGGTCTTCGCGGGCGAGATCGTGGCGCTGATCGGCTCGAACGGGGCAGGCAAGACCACCACCCTGCGGGCGATCGGCGGGCTCCTGCGCCCGCGGCGAGGCCGTATCGAGCTGGACGGCGAGCCGATCGCCGGCCTCACCTCCGCCCAGATCGTCGGCCGGGGCATCGCCCACGTGCCCGAAGGCCGCCAGCTCTTTCCCACGCTCACGGTGGTCGACAATCTGGAACTGGGCGCGCGCACGCCAGAGAGCCGTCGCCGACGCGCCGAGAGCCTGGCCCGTGTCTTCGCGCTCTTTCCGCGCCTGGCCGAGCGGCGCGACCAGGTCGCCGGCTCGCTGTCCGGCGGCGAGCAGCAGATGTGCGCTATCGGGCGGGCGCTGATGGCTCGGCCCCGACTGTTGATGCTCGACGAGCCCTCGTTGGGGCTCGCCCCGGTCATCGTCGGCGCCATTTTCGACAACCTGCGTGTGATCAACCGGGAAGGCGTCACGATTCTCCTCGTGGAGCAGAACGTGGCGCGCGCGCTGCGGCTCTCTCACCGCGGCTACGTCATCGACAACGGCGCGATCACGCTCTCGGGGCTCAGTGTGACGCTCCTCGCCGACGAGCGCGTGCGGAGCGCGTTTCTCGGACGGTGAAGCGTCCCTGGATGTTGCTGGCATCGGGCAAGGAGGAGCTGACCACCCCTCAGCCTGCGGCTGTGTCTTCGCCCCACTAACGTCCCGGATTGCTTCATGCCACGGATGTGAACGGTCTGGCATCTGCCATGCACAAGACTGGCCCATGAGGGTCGGCGACCAGTAACGCCGCAATAGTGCGGTCGACAATCCGGCACGTGTCGACAATCAGTCACGCGTCGACAACCTGTCACAAAGGAAGGGGCAAAGACACATGGTGATGTTCTGGCGGACACGAATCGGAAACGCACGAGGCTTCACTCTGATCGAGCTGATGATCGTCATCGCGATCATCGGCATCCTGGCGGCCATCGCGATTCCGATGTACGCCAACATGCAGGCCCGCGCCCGCGTGGCGAAGGCCCAGTCCGACCTGCGTGGTCTGTATTCCGCGCTCACGGCGGTGGCCGCCCACTGCGGCGATGTGCCGTCCGGCGGCTTCCCCGTCGCTGGCCCGCCGACCTCGGTCTCGTTCTCCCCGGCGGGCGCGAACTGTGTCGGTGGCGTCAACAACGCCGGCGACCTCTCCGTGCTTGGCGGCATCCTGAGCGATAGCAACGGCACCCCGGCCGGCCCCTTCTATCAGGGCTCGATGACGGCCCCTGTGGGCTGGACGTACACGTACACCCGGGGAGCCACCGCCGGGACGTTCACGCTCGTGGGCGCGAGCCCGGGCGATCTGCCGAGCGGCAACGTTCAGTACCCCTGAGCTGACGTCAACCTGTGGGCCGCCGGGATAACCCGGCGGCCGTCCGCCTCAGCAGGTATCCCCGGCTGTCCTGACCGCCCGGCTACGCACGCGGTGGGAGTTGAACACGTTCCCGGCTGCACCGACAATGCTGGGCATGGCGCCTCCGGAGTCTCAGCCCCGGGCTCGACGGCTCCTCCGGCTGGTCACCGGGGTCCCGTTTCTCGTTACCGTGGCCGTCGTGGCGGTCCTGGCCGTAGGGTACGCGCTCGCCGGCTTCTTCCTGGCGCCCCGGCTGATCGCCAGCTATGTGCCGCGATACGCCCAGGAGCAGCTCAAGCGGCGCGCGGAGATCGGCGAGGTCCGGGTGAACCCGCTGCTGTTCAAGCTGGAGATCAGGGACTTCCGCCTGCAGGAGGCCGATGGCCGGCCCCTGCTGGGCTTCGACCGCCTCTTCGTCGACTTCCAGCTCGCGAGTCTCTTCCGATGGGCGTGGACCTTCGCCGAGGTCCAGCTCGAGGGGCCTCGGGTGGATGTGATCCTGAGCGCCGACGGACGGCTGAACCTGGCCGAGCTGGCGGACACCTTCCCCCAGGACGAGCCAGCGGCGCGCCCCGAGCCGGAGGCCCCGCGGCGCATGCTGCTGCAGCATGCGGTGGTGAGCCGCGGTGTCGTGTCCTTCACGGACCTGTCGGGGAGCAGCCCCCAGACGGCCTCCCTCGACCCCATCGACATCGAGCTGCGAGACATCACGACGGTGCCCGAGCGCCCGGGGCCCTACGCGATCTCGGCGACGCTGGCCGGCGGCGGCGTGGTGGGCTGGGACGGCGAGGTCTCCCTGGTCCCGCTCAGCTCGACGGGCCGCCTGGAGCTGCGCGGCTTCCCGCTGGCCACGGCCTGGCGCTTCGTCCAGGACGACATCGCCCTAGCCGAGCCGGCCGGCCGGCTCGACGCCGATTTCACCTATCAGTTCGCCTATCGCGACAGGGCGACGACGCTGAAGATCGACGGCCTCGACGTCTCCGTAGCCGGGCTGAGCCTCACCGCGCGCGGTGAACGGACGCCGCTGCTCTCTCTGGAGAGAATCGGTCTGACCGGCGGGCGGGGCGATGTCGCCGGCCGCGAGCTGGCAGTGTCCGAGATCTCCCTGGGTGGTGGCCGGCTGGCCGCGACCATGGCTCGGGACGGCACCGTGAACTGGCAGCGCCTGGCCAGCTCTCCGGCGGCGGATGCCGCTGACCGCGGGGCCGGTCCGTCGACTGCCCCCGATGCGCCGCCGTGGCGACTCACGATCGGGAAGGTCCGTCTCGACGAGCTCGCGCTGTCCTTCGTCGACCAGAGCCGTGCCGCCCCGCTGGGCGTCGATGTCGCCGACCTCACCGTCGATCTGTCCGCGCGGCTTGAGAGCGGACCCGCCGGGCTCGCCGGTACGGTGGACGACCTGGGCGTCAAGCTCGCCCGCGTGGCGGTGTCCGAGGCTGCCGTGGCCAGGACGCCGCTGGTGTCGCTGGACCAGATCACCGTGGACGGGGGCCGCATCGATCTGGCGGGGCGACACCTCGCGGTGTCCCGGGTCGGGGTGACGGGTGGCCTCACCACGGTGGTGCGCGCCGCCGACGGCTCGCTGCCCCTCCTGGCCCTGCTGAGCTCGGCCGATCAGGCCACCACTGCCCCGCTCCTCACGGCGGCTCGCGCTGCCGCGACGACGGCGACCACCGCCCGGCCGTTCACGGTGGCGGTGGACAAGCTGGAGCTCGCCGACCATCGCCTCGCCGTCGCCGACCGGAGCGTCACTCCGGCGGTCGAGCTCGACATCGATGGCATCAAGGTCAGCCTCCGGGACATGCGCAGCGACGGCAAGAAACCCTTCCCCTTCGATGCGACGTTCCGCGTCAAGCAGGGGGGCAGCTTCACGGCGCGGGGTCAGGTAGCACCGGACGGGCGTGCGGCCAGCGCCACGCTGAACCTGGCCGGGCTGAATCTGATCCCGTTCCAGCCTTACGTCGCGTCCACCGCGGCTGTCATCGTCCGCTCGGGCGACGTTTCCACGAGCGGCCGGTTGGCGTACCGCAGCCGGCGGGATGGCGTCGCCGTCACCTACACCGGCGCGGCCGATGTCGATCGGGTCATCGTCGTCGAGACCGCCACCGGGGAGCCTTTGCTGGCCTGGACCTTGCTGCACGCGGCCACGATCCGGTTCGGGCTCGCCCCGAACCGCCTGCAGATCGACGAGGTGCGGCTGGCCGGGCTGGACGGGCGGCTGGTCATCTCCAAGGACAAGACGATCAACGTGGCGGCCGTGATGAAGGCGGCCGGCGGGCCGGCCGACACGCCCCCCCCGCCCCGGCCCGCGGCCGAAGGCCCACGGCCCCCGGCGGCGGCATTCCCCGTGGCCGTGGAGCGCGTG
>DASTFB010000085.1 GCA_035709005.1 Candidatus Methylomirabilota bacterium
TCGAGATCGGCGATCGTGCGGGCGACCTTCAACAGCCGGGCGTGGCCTCGGGCCGAGAGTCCCAGGCGAGCCGCGGCCGTCGTCAGCAGGCGTTCGCCGTCTGCGGGCAGCAGGCAAAAGCGTCGCAACTGCCGGGCGCTCATGTCGGTATTGATGCGAAGGGACGTTCCGCGAAAGCGCTCACGCTGGCGGATGCGGGCCCGGGCCACACGCGCCCGGATGATGGCCGACTTCTCCTCGGTGGCCGCGGCATGGAGTTCGCGCGCGTCGAGGGCGGGAAGCTCGATGTGGAGATCGACCCTGTCCAGCAGCGGCCGGGACAGGCGCCCCAGGTAACGGCCGCGCTCGGCCGGCGTGCACACGCAGCGGTCGAGCGAGGGACACCCCCGCCGACAGGGATTGGCGGCGGCCACCAGCTGAAAACGGGCCGGGAAGTTACCCACACCCGCCGCCCGCGCAATCGAGACGCGGCCGTCCTCCAGCGGCTGTCGCAAGGATTCGAGGACATGCTGCTGGAACTCCGGCAGCTCATCCAGGAACAGCACACCGCGGTGAGCTAGCGTCACCTCTCCGGGGTGCGGAGGGCTGCCACCCCCGATCAGTCCGGAGACGGAGATGGTGTGATGAGGAGCTCGAAACGGGCGCGTCTTCAACAAGCCGGCCCCGGCCGGCAAGAGGCCCGCCACGCTCCAGATCGTCGACACCTCCAGTACTTCGTCGTCGGCGGGGGGCGGCAGGATCCCGGTAAGTCGACGGGCCAGCATCGTCTTGCCGGTTCCCGGGGGGCCGACCAGCAGCAGGTTGTGCCCGCCGGCCGCGGCGATCTCCAGGGCTCGCTTGGCGTGGGCCTGCCCCCGCACTTCGCTGAAATCGCCGTCCTCGCCGGCGGTGATGGCCGGCGACACGGGCGGAGCCATGGGTGGTGGCAGGACCTCCCCCCGCAGAAGGCGTACGGCTTCGGCCAGGGTGGACGCCGCAAGGGCGCGCACGCCGGCCACCGCAACGGCCTCGCCGAGATTGGCCAGCGGAACGAGGACGGTGGCAACCCGGTGACGACGGCAGGCGAGGCCCACTGCGAGCACCCCGCGCACTGCCTGGATCTGTCCATCGAGCGCCAGCTCGCCCACGACGAGGAATGATTCCCGTCCGCCGTCAAAGGCTCCCGTGGCTGCCAGGATACCGAGCGCGATTGGCAGATCGAACGCGGCGCCTTCCTTCCGGATATCGGCGGGAGCCAGATTCACGGTGATGCGATCGTTCGGGAAGGTGAACCCGGCGTTGCGGATGGCGGTGCGCACCCGTTCTCGGCTTTCACGCACGGCGGAGTCGGGCAGGCCCACGGTGGTGAACGATGGCAGTCCGCCGGCGACGTCGACTTCGACCCGAATGGGCACGGCCTCGACGCCGATGAGCGCAGCAGAGAGGACCCGCGCAAGCATGCCCCGATTGTTGGTGGCCCCCGGGAGGCCGTCAATGGCGGGAATTCGATACAATCGGCCCATGCAGAAGACGTTGCAGATTCGTACGCGCAAGAAGCACGAGGTGGTCGATCTCACCCCGCACGTGACCGCCGTGGTCTCGGGGGCCGGCCTGGCCGAGGGGCTGTGCACGGTGTTCGTCCGTCACGCGACCGCCGCCATCGTGATCAACGAGAATGCCGATCCCGGCTTCCGGCTCGATATCCTCGCCGCGCTCGACAAGCTCTTTCCGGAGGGGGTGTGGGAGCACGACAAGGTCGACGATAACGGCGCGGCCCACCTCAAAGCCGCGTTCCTGGGCCCCTCGGAAACCATTCCCGTGCAGGGGGGCCGGCTCCGACTGGGCACCTGGCAGGGGATCGCGCTGGTCGAGTGCGACGGCCCCCGAGAGCGTGAGGTCGTGGTCGACGTGCGGGGATGAGGCGGCTGCCGAGGCCCGTTCACGTGGCGGTTCAACTACAGCGTGCACGATGGTAAAGTCCTGGAAGGGCTGGAACTCTCGAAGGAGCCTCCCGCCCCAGGCATGCCAGAGACCGATCAATCCAGGCCCAGGGAGACCATCCTCGTCGTCGACGACGAACGTCCCGTTCGAGAGCTCGTTGGCGATGTGCTCCGGCTGCAAGGCTACGAGGTGCTGACCGCCGAGGACGGCCTGTCGGCCCTGCGGGCGGCCGATTCTCATTCGGGCCCCATCGACCTCGTGGTGGTCGACGTCGTGATCCCGGGCATGCACGTCAAGGACCTGGTGGATCGGCTTACCACGGCCCGCCCCGGCATCAAAGCCCTCTACATTTCCGGCTTCACGGGAGACCTGGTGGGGTTGCAGGGCCAGGTCCGGCTCGAGACGAACTTTCTCCAGAAGCCGTTCACCGTCGACGGGCTGGCCCGCAAAGTGCGGGACGTACTCGGGGCGGCCTAGCTCAGCGGTTCAGGGCCCGCCGGGCGAAGCCGAGCAGGCCCTGGGGCAGGAAGACGATCATCACGATGAAGACGATTCCCAGCGGAATGAGATAGTACTCCGTCAGGTACCGCGACAGGGCCTCGCGTAGCAACAGGAAGAACGCCGCGCCAGCGAACGGCCCGACCAAGGTCCCCATGCCTCCCATGACGTTGAAGATGACCACCTCGCCCGACACGATGAAGAAGACGAAATCGGGGGCCGCGAACTTGTTTTGAAGCGCGTAGAGCGCCCCGGCCAGCCCGGCCACCAGGCCGGACAGCATGACGGCGACGATCTTGTACCGTTCGACGTGGTAGCCAATGGCGCGCGTGCGCGCTTCGTTCTCGCGGATAGCCTGAAGGACTTTGCCGAACGGGGACTGGGTGATGCGGCGGACCACGAGGTACGCCGCCGCCACCACGGCCAGGACGAACCAGTGGAAGGTCACCGCTGTGAAGCGGACCGAGTCGAGGCCGGGCAGGGTGAGTGGTGGCTGCCGGAAGGTCAGGCCGTTCTCACCCCCGGTCACCTCCGTCCAGGTGAAGATGATGACGTAGAAGATCTGCGAGAACACGAGCGTGGAGATGGCGAAGTAGATGTCGCGCAGTCGCGTGGCGAAGAAGGCGACGAACACGGCGACCAGGCCGGCGCCGGCCAGTCCGTAGAGGAGGCTGATCCATAAGTTTGGCGGCGTCACGGTGAGGAGCGCGGCCGCGGCGCCGTACATGCCCAGGCCGAAGAACGCCGAGTGTCCGAACGAGACCATGCCCGTGTAGCCGATCAGGATGTCGGAGGACATCGCCAGCAGCCCCCATACCAGAATTTCGGTGGCGAAGCGTTGCCAGAACGGGGGCAGGACGAGCGGTGCGCCGGCCAGCAGTATCAGAACGATCGTGAACGCGGTCCAGTAGCCGATCCGGGACGACGTCGTCGTCGCGAGCGCCGTGGGCGTCGCGGGAATTGCCGGGGGCCCGTCCACCGTGCGCATGGCGTTACTTGGGCGTCGGCACGAACAACCCCGTGGGCCGGAACAGCATGGTGAGGACCAGCACGACGAACGAGACGATCACCGCCTGCGCGGGGCTCACGACGAGCGACGCGTAGGCCTCGACCAGGCTGACGAAGATGGCGGCCAGGATCGACCCGCCCAGGTTGCCCATGCCCCCCACCACCACGACGATGAAGGCGCGGAGCGTGAAGTCGAAGCCCATCGTCTGGGTGACCCCGGCGAACGGACCGAACAGAACGCCGCTAGCCGCCGCCATCGCCGCGCCGATGGCGAAGACCCCGGTGTGGACCCAGGGCACCGGGATGCCCATGGCCTGGGCCATGATGCGATCCTGCGTGGTGGCCCGGATCCAGATACCGAACTTGCCGTACTTCAAGAAGAGCCAGAGGCCGCCGATGATGAGCCCGGCCATCACCGCGGTGGCGATGCGGTACCAGGGATACTGCAGGTAGAAGAGGTCGAAGTCTCCGGGCACCGGCTCGGTGATCCGGCGCACCGATGGTCCCCACTGCCACAGCGCGTACTTCTGGAGCACGAGCGAGATCCCGAAGGTGGCCAGGATCGTCGTGAGCGGGTCTCGGCCGATGAGGGGACGGAGCGTCGTGACCTGGAGCAGGGCGCCCAGCAGGGCGATGGTCAACGCCGCCGCGGCCAGCGCCACCCAGAAACTGCCGGAGACGGTCAGGGCGGTGGCCCCCACGAAGGCCCCCAGCATCATGAGGTCGCCGTGGGCGAAGTTGACGATATCCATGATGCCAAAGATCAGCGTGAGCCCGGACGCCACCAAGGCCAGCACCATGCCGTTGACGAGGCCGTTGATGGTCTGGATGACGATTTGATCCATCCTAGACCCCCAGGTATTCGTGGATCACGCGCGGGTCGGCGCGTAGTTCTGCAGCCGGGGCATGGTGACGGACCACCCCCTTCTCCATGATGTAGACGCGCTGGGCCGCCTCCAGCGTGAGAGGGACGTTCTGCTCGACGAGCAGGATGGCGACACCGTCGCGGTGCAGCGCGTGCACGATCTCCCGGATCTGAGACACCATGCGGGGCATGAGCCCCTCGGTTGGCTCGTCCAGCAAGATGATCTTTGGCTCCAGCATCATGGCCCGGGCGATGGCCAGCATCTGCTGCTCGCCGCCGGAGAGCGTGCCCCCGGCCTGGCGGCGCCGCTCGCGGAGGATGGGGAAGCGCTCGTAGACCCTGTCCAGTAACTGCTGCCGCTTCTGCTCGCCGACGCCGGGACGGTCCAGTCCGGTGCGGAGGTTCTCGAGGACCGTGAGCAGGCGAAAGATGCGCCGCTCCTCCGGGACCCAGGCGATCCCCAGCCCGGCCAGCGCATGCGTCGGCAGCCCGGCCACGTCGCGCCCCTCGAAGGCGATGCGGCCACCCGTCCGGCGCGCCAGACCCATGATCGCCTTGAGCGTCGTCGTTTTGCCGACCCCGTTCCGACCGATCAAGCCGACGACTTCTCCCGGGCCGACCTCCAGGGACACCCCGTGGAGAATGTGGGACTTCCCGTAGTGCGCGTGGACGTCGTCGAGGATCAGCATCAGGTCTTGAGATAGACCTCCTGGACTCGAGCGTTGGCCTGGATCTCGCCCGGTGTTCCCTCGGCCAGCACCTCACCGTAGTTCAGCACGGTGATGGCGTGAGCCAGGCCCATCACCACCTCCATGTCGTGCTCCACGATGATGACGGTCAGATCCTGGGCGATCCGGCGGATCAGGTCCACGGTGGCGTGGGTCTCGGCCACGCTCATGCCTGCCGTCGGCTCGTCGAGGCACAGCAGCCGCGGCTCGGTGGCCAGCGCGATGCCGATCTCCAGATTCCGCTGCTCCCCGTGGGAGAGGTTGGAGGCCACCTCGTCCTCCTTGGCGCCGAGGGCGACGTCGCGCAGGATCGCCCGGGCGCGGTCGATGACGTCCCCGTACGCCCGGTGGTGACGGAGCATGCTCCAGTTGTGGTGGCGGGCCTGGGCCGCGATCCTGACGTTCTCGAGCACGGTGGCGCCGGGCAGGATATTGGTGATCTGGTACGAGCGGGCGATCGCCTTCCGGCAGATGGCATGGGGGGGCAAGCCCGCGATGTCATCGCCCCGGAAGATGATCCGGCCACCGGTCGGCCGCAACACGCCGGTGATGCAGTTGAAGAGGGTGGACTTGCCGGCGCCGTTGGGACCGATGATGCCGCGGATCTGCCCGGTGGGAACGGCGATGGACACGTTGTTCAGCGCCGCCAGACCGCCGAAGTACACGCTCAGCGCCTCGGTGCGGAGGATGGGGACGTCCGGCTCACCGTTGCCGGGAGCCGCTCCGTGGCGGCCGGGGGAGTGCGGGAGGCTCATCGCGATCGTCCCAGTCGCGTCGGAGGGGCCGGAGGGATCAGTGCCACCCCTCCGGCCTCTCCCGGCCTCACGCTAGGCGAACTTGCACGCCGGCGGGAAAAGCGTCTTTTCCTTGGGGATGACTTGCACGATCTTGTGCTTGCCGTTCTGGATCGTGAAGATGAACTCCCGGATGAAGGCCTGGTGATCCTCTTTGCGGAGGGTCTTGTCGCCCTGGGGGAAGTCGTCGCTCTCTTTGGCCTCCATGCCCTCGAGAGCCTCGATCAGCTTCATCGTGTCCTGGCGACCGCGGAAGCCCGACTTCTGGATGCCCAGCTTGAGGAAATTGATGGCCTCGAAATTCGACTGCACGTACCGATCGGGCAGCGGCCCGGACGGATCGATCTTCTTGAGGGCAGCCACGGCCTCGTCGAAAAACTTCTTGTGGTGCGGCGTATTCAGGGGTGGGTCGAGTACGGGGACATAGCGGTTGATGCCGATGAAGCCTTCGATCTTCTGCCCGAGGGCCGGCAAGTGCGTGGATTCCGCGATGGCCCCGTCCCCGGCGTACTTGTACTTCTTGGTGATCCCGAGATCGTAGGCGGCGCTGGTGAAGTTGACGGCGTTGGCCCCGAAGAAAATGCCGAACAGCCCGTCGAAGTTGCCGGTGATCCTGGACACGAACGGCGCCATGTCGGCGGTGCCCAGCGGGATACCGGTCGTGCCGACGACGGACCCCCCGCTCTTCTTGATCTGGTCGATATAGGCGTCGCGGGTGGATTGGCCCCACGCGTAGTCCAGGTAGGCGATGTGCCAGCGCTTGCCCATCTTGCTCACCAGGTACGGCGAGATGGCGACGGCCTGGGCCGGGGCGTAGTCGAACGGCCGGAACGTATAGCGGCTGCACTTGGTGGTCGTGATGGTCGTGTCCAGACACACGCCGATCATGTTGACGATGCGGTGCTCTTCGTAGACCGGCATGCAGGCCAGACAGACGTTCGACAGATAGCCGCCTTCCATCACGTCGACCTGATCCTCGACCACGAGCTTCTCCGCCTTGCGGCGGCCCACGTCAGGCTTGGACTCGTAGTCGGCCACCAGCAGCTCGATGGGCCGGCCGTTGAGGCCGCCGGACTTGTTGATCCGCTCGACGGCCATCTGGGTGCCCACCAGGGCGGTCTTGCCACCGGCGGCAGCCGTCCCGGACAGCGGCTGCATCGTGCCGATTTTGTACGGCTTGGCCTGGCCGAAGGCCTCACGCCACGGTGGGGGCACGAGCATCGTGGCCCCCAGCGCCCCCGCCGCGGCGGCAGAGAGCGAGAGGAACCGGCGGCGCGTCTTCTTACCGCTCCACCACATGGCTTGGGCCCAGGGTTCGTCTTGCCACCGTTCCGCCATTGGTCTCCTCCTTAGGTGCCCACAGGGCCACGAGGGTTTCGAAAAGGTAACCCCATTGCTACCGGCCCCGCAAGGGGCTCATCCAGCCAGGAGCCCGGCCGCGCCCAGGGCGCGCGCGATGGCTTCGCGCTCCGCCTGTCCCACCGGCGTCAGCGGGGGCCGCACGTGCGCCGCCGGGATACGGCCGAGCAGCACGAGTGCTTCCTTCATGCGGTTGTGCATGTCCACGAACGGCGGCGCGTAGAAGACCCGCACCAGGGGGTCCAGCCGGTCGTTGAGACGGCGGGCGCTGTCCAGATCGCCCTTCTGGCAGGCGGCGAACAGCTCGGCTTGCAGGTCCGCCGTGACACTTCCCATGCCGGAGATGGCCCCGTCGGCGCCCAGCAGGAAGGTCGACATCAGCGACATCGTGAAGGACGACAGCATGGCCACCGGGCGTCCCGTGGCGCGGAGCGCGCGAAGGTTGGCTTCGAACGCGACAATGTCGTTCGACCAGTCCTTTACCGCGGCCACCTGGGGAATCCGGGCCAGCCGGGCCAGCGTCTCGGGCGCGTAGCCGATGCCCGAGCCCGGCGGGTACTCGAACACCACGATGGGCAGGTCGGCCTTGTCGGCGATCTCCGTGAAGTGGCGCACCACCATGTCGGGCTTCAGCTGGGCGCCCCACATGAAGAGTGTCGGCGGGAAGACCAGCACGCCGGCCGCCCCCAGGGCCTTGGCGTCGCGGGCCAGCGCGACCGCCTCCTGAGTTCCGTCGGAGTAGACGCCGGCGACGATCGGACAGCCGTCCCCGACCTCGTCGAGCGCGATCGCCAGCGCGCGCTTGCGCTCCTCGCGGGACAGCGAGGAGACCTCCGCAGCGTGGCCATTGGCGACGATGCCCGTCACCCCCGGCGTGTCGGCCAGCCAGCGGACATGGGTACGGTAGGCAGCCTCATCGATGGAGAGGTCGGCCCGGAAGGGGAGGATGTTCGCCGGCATGATGCCCGAAAACCGCAGTGGCTCGCTCATGATGTGCTCCTCGTCAGGCCATGACTGGTCGATGACCTCCCTGAAGGATACGACGCGCCCCCCGGCCGGGCCAATGGGGTCCGGACGGAGCGTCCAGCTCCCCTGGAGTTATCGGGACTCCTGCGGACCGCCGAGGGCGGGGATGATCTCCCTGGCGATCAGCTCCACCTGGTCGGGCTGGTACCGGTAGGGGATCAAGATGATGCGATCCACGCCCGAGGCCACGTGGGCCCGCAGCTGGTCGATGCACTCGTCGACGCTGCCCCGGATGGCGTGCTCGATGGTGGACTCGCTCCAGGCCGCGACGTCCCACTCGGTCTGCAGCCACTGGCGCATCGGCGTCTCGGTCTCGGCCCGGGAGCGGCCGACGTAGATGGCGAGCTGATTCGTGCCGTTGAGCGTCGCCGGGTCGCGGCCGGCCTCACGCGCGTAGGCGACGATCTTGGCCCAGGCCCGCCGATAGCTGTCCGGCGTGTAGAAGTAGGTCAGCCATCCGTCGGCGGTAGTGGCCACGCGCCGGAGGACGGCGTCCACGTAGCCGCCGATCAAGATCGGCGGGCGCGGCCGCTGCACCGGTCGGGGCCGCATGACCGCCTCCCGCAGGTTGATCTCGTCGACCTTGAGGCTGACCCGGTCCTCGCTCCAGAGCCGGGTGAGGATCGCCAGGTTGCGCTCGAACAATCGACCGCGCTGGTTGAACGGCACGCCGACGGCATCGAATTCGCGGGCATACCAGCCCGCGGCCACCCCGAGGATCAGGCGTCCTTTCGAGACGACGTCGAGGGTGCCCAGGGCCTTTGCCGCGATCGTCGGATTGCGGAGTGGCAGGACGAGAATGCCGGTGCCGAGCTTGATCCGCCGCGTGCGGGCGGCGATGGCGGTGAGCGTTCCGATCGCGTCCAGGATGGGGAAGGCCGGCTCCACTCCGAGGATCACGTGGTCCCACGCCCACACCGACTCGAAGCCCAGTGCTTCGGCCCGCTCGGCGTAGGCCAGGAGCGTATCGATGTCCGGCGTTTCGGCGGGTCCGACGAAGTTCTTGAGCGCGAGCCCCCAGTGCACGGGCTACCCGAGGAAGCGTCGATCCGGGTCGAGCTGGCGCAGCAGTTCGAGCTCCTCGCGCTCGGGCGGCTCCGTGGTGGCGACGTCGGCCGGCATCAGCACGTCGAAGCCGGTGTTGTCGCGGACCTGCTCGGGGCTCACTGCGTGATGGAGGGCTTCCAATCGCATTCGGTGGGACTCGGGGTCGAATCCGAACAGGCCCAGGGTGGTGACCACGCGCCTCACGCCACCGAACAGGAGCCCGGCCTCCCGCCGGCTATGGCCGCCTGTAAGCCAGCCCGGACTGGTTACGAAGTCGACCCGCTCGACGAAACGCCGGCGCTCGTGGGGCGTGACGATGATGACCTCACGGCAGAGCGACGCGATGTCGTTGGCGCCGCCGCTACCCGGTAACCGGACCCTGGGTCTCGCGTAGTCCCCCAGCACACTGGTGTTGACATTACCGTGCGCGTCGACCTGGGCCCCGCCCATGAAGCCGACGTCGAGGAAGCCGCGCTGGGCGAAGAGAAAGATGTCGGTGATGGCCGGGAGCATCTGGGCCCGGTGGGCCGCCCGCATCTCGTTCGTCGAGATCGGCAACCGTCCGGGCTTGATTTGGGGGCCGATGATCCCGCCCTCGATCACGATGGTCAGGCGCGGCGCGTGGCGCTGCTGGGCCAGCGCTGCCGCCAGCAGCGGAACGCCGACCCCGGCGAACACCGTCGAATCGTCCTTCAGCTCGCGCGCGGCGACGACCGCCAACAACTCGCTCGGCGTGCAGGGTGCTGTCATGCGTTTCGAGCGCGGGCTTTGCCCGCGCCCTCGATCCTGGGGGAGGCCTCGGAGGGGGCCGTCGAGGCCCCCTCCGAAGTACTCGCCCCCTCCGAAGTGAGCTCGCGGGCCAGGCGACACTGCTGAGCCAGGCGCGCACCCCCGAACAGCTCCAGGTAGTCCGCGAAGCTGGGCGGGCTGTAGACGTAGCGATCCAGGTACTCTTCCACGGCCCGCGAGCCGGCGTGCTGGATGGATCTCACGTACGCGTCGAAGTGATCGAAATCGGCCTCGTAGAGTCCGTAGCACTCGTGGGGAAAGGACCCGAAGGGCACATGGACGAGCGCGTCGACCAGGAACCCGGGGATCGCCGTGCGGTCAGGATGGCGGCGGGTTTCCTCCTCGGGGACGAGCTCCTCGGTGGTCACTACCACGGCGGCTGCGGCTCGCGCGATGTCGGCGTCCATGTGAGGATAGCCGTCGATCTGACAATTGCCGAAGCGGTCGGCACGGTGCACGTGTAGCACGGCCACGTCCGGAAACAGGGCGGGAATGGCGGCGACGGTGGCGCCCGTGTACGGGTCCACGACGGTCTTGAGCCCGGTGGTGCCGGCCAAGTCCGAGCCGAGCATGGTGAGCGCCGGAACGAAGGGCACCCCCATCGCGGCGGAGCGAAAGCGCAAGCCCAGGGCCAGGTGGCTCCATTCCTCGAAGGCGACCCGTCCGCCTTCGACGTGCTCCCGCATGATCCGCGACACGCCCCAGGGCAGGCCGATGGACATCCACGAGGTCATCACACGCTCGACGGCGCCCGCCACCATCATCAGCTCGCCCTCGGTGCACATGAGATTGCGCACCAGGGTCAGGCCGCGGCGGCGGTGGCGCAACAGTTCGCGGACCACGGCGAGTGGCGTGCGGGAGAAGAGGCACCCCCCAACCGCCACCGTGTCGCCATCGCGGACCCGGGCCGCCGCATCATCGAGACTGGTGAGCTTGTCGCCGGCGGACTTCGGTTTCGTCTCGAGCCGCTGACGGGCCGTGACGAACTCGGGTGTCGCTATGTCAGGACCTCCCAGGCGGCCTGGTAGCGATCGAGCTCCCGCCGGGTGCGCTCGTCCATCACGTGCTCACGCTCGGGCACCTCGATCCGCTTGGCCTCCCCGCACAGCGCCGTGGTGAAGTACCGCTGGCCGGTGTCGTTGGCCATGGTGACGATGGGCGCCAGGCCGGGATGACGCCGGGCGAGCTTGACGGCCGCCGCCACGTTGCCGCCGGTGGAGATTCCGCAGAAGATCCCCTCCTCGGCAGCCAGACGTCTGGCCGTGGCGATCGCCTGCTCAGTCGTGATGGTGATCACGCCGTTCAGGAGCGAGACGTCGAGATTCTCGGGGATGAACCCGTCCCCGATGCCCTCGATACCGTGGGGCCCCCAGGCGCGCCGGGCCAGCAGCGCGCATTCGTCGGGCTCCACCGCGTACAGGCGAATCCGGTCGTCCTGCTCGCGCAGGTAGCGGCCCACTCCGGACAGGGTGCCGCCGCTGCCCTGCGCGGCCGCGAAGGCCCCGATGACGCCGCCGCACTGTTCCCAGATCTCGGGTCCCGTGGTGCGATAGTGGGCCTCGATATTGTCGGTGTTGGAGAACTGCCCGGGTACCCAGTAGCCGGTCGAATCACCCGCGCGGATCTCACCGAGCCGCCTGAGCGCGAGGTCGACGTCGCTTTCCCCCCCGGGGGTGAACACCAGGTCTGCGCCGTAGGCCCGCATGATCTTCTTGCGCTCGTCGCTCATCCCTTCGGGCATCACGACGGTGCAGGGATAGCCCTTGACGGCGGCGACGAAGGCGCAGGCGATGCCCGCGTTACCGGTCGAGCACTCGAGCACCCGCATCCCCGGGCGCAGCTCTCCACGCGCCTCGGCGCGCTCGAACATGTAGAGGTAGATCCGGTCCTTGAGGCTGCCGGTGGGGCTGTACCACTCGAGCTTCAGGTAGATGGCCGGAACGATGCCCCGCGTCACGCGGGACAGGCGTACGAGCGGCGTCCGTCCCACCGCCTCGGTGATCGACGTGAGTCCGTGTCGGTACGCATCCCACAGGATCGGCACGGGAGCGAATTGTACCCCACCGCCGCGCCGGCGTCCCTCCAGGGTCGCGACGGTCAGATGAGGCCGGAGGCGTCGAAGGCGGCGGGGATGTGGCGCACCTGGCTGGTGCCATCGTCCGCCACGGTAACGGTAACGACGTCGAATCGACAGGGGGCCGATTCGAGGCCACGCCACTTGAGGTAGTGCTCGGCCAGCCGTACCAACCGGCGGCGCTTCTGCCAGGAGACCGCCGCGCTCGGCGCCTCGCCCCAGCGCGCGTGTCGACACTTCACCTCGACGAAGATCCAGCGGTCACCGTGCCGGCACACGAGGTCGATCTCGCCCGCGGGGAGGCGGACGTTGCGGGCCACGACGGAGCACCCGCTACGTTCGAGGAATGCCGCAGCCGCGGCCTCGGCAGCCTGTCCCAGCGCACGCCGCCGGTCCACGGTATGGGTGTACACCGGCCGGGGATGGCGGAACAGCGTCCAACAACCGCGACGGTATCGCCG
>DASTFB010000086.1 GCA_035709005.1 Candidatus Methylomirabilota bacterium
GTCGACCGGCGGCCCGCTCTTGACCAGCACCGCGATCTTGCGGGGCCGCTCGAGGGCGCGGACGAGCTCGTCCAGCGTGCGACAGCCGACCAGGCCGCCGGGCGTGTCCCGGTGAGCGGCGAGGAACTCGTCGGTCACGGACGGTGTGCGATTGTGGACGGCGACACGGAAGCCATGATCGGCGAAGTTCAGCGCCAGATTCCGGCCCATGACGGCGAGGCCGATAATGCCGATATGAGCAGGTGGTGTGGTCATGACGCGAGGCTCCTCAAGTTACACCTGGCACCTGGCAGTCTACCAGGCGCTGGCCGCACCATGATGTGCGGCGACATCGACGGGCGCCGCACGTTGCGTCCCGCAAGGCCGTCGGCTATAAGGCTCTGGCCGTGAAAGTCCGGCTCTTCGCCCTGTGGTTCCGGCCTACCGCCATCGAGGAGCGGTATCGACGGCTCAGCAAGATCCTTGGATGAAGGAGGCCTCATGAACGAACTGTGGAGGCAGGATGTAGCCGCACTAGCCGTGAGCATCGGGACCGCCGTCGCCCAGTCCGGACTCCGTATCGTGCTGGCCCTGGTGGCCGGGTACGCGGCGGTGCGCTTCATCCGCACCACCGTGCGCCGGCTCGAGGACATCTTGATCCAGGCGGGTGAGCGGACGGAGGTCGTCCCCGGCGCGACCCGCCAGCGCGTGACGACACTGACCGGACTCCTGCTCACGCTCAGTCTCGTCGTCGTGTCGGCAGTGGTCGTGGTCATCTGCCTCGATCAGATCGGGCTGGATGTGACGCCGATCCTGGCCGGGGCCGGGATCGTGGGCCTGGCCGTCGGATTCGGCGCCCAGAATCTCGTCCGTGACGTGATCAACGGCTTCTTCCTCGTCCTGGAGAATCAGGTCCGGGTCGGCGACGTCGCGATCGTGAACGGCACCGGAGGCCTCGTCGAGGCCATCACGTTCCGGACGATCGTGCTGCGCGACCTCGCCGGCGTGGTGCACGTCTTCCCCAACGGAACGATCACGACGCTCGCCAACATGACGATGGACTGGTCGGGTTACGTCATCGACGTCGGGGTCGCCTACAAGGAGGACACGGATCAGGTCGTCGCGGTGATGACGGAGGTGGCGCAGGAGCTCCGGAAGGACCCGCGCTTCGGCGCGTCGATCCTCGAGCCGATCGAGGTCTTCGGGGTCGACGACTTCAAAGAATCCGAGGTCACCATCAAGGCGCGCCTCAAGACGGTGCCACTGCAGCAGTGGAACGTGGGGCGCGAATACCGACGGCGCCTCAAGAAGGCGTTCGACGCGCGCGGCATCGAGATCCCGTTCCCGCACCGCTCCCTCTACACGGGCACGGCGAGCGCACCGCTCGAGGTCATGGTGCGCAGCGCGCCCGCCGCGGCCACCGGCGGCCGATAGGCGATATGACCCCGGACCAGGTCTTTCAGCGATTCGAGCGGGACCCGGAGGCCTTCACCCGCGTCCCGACGGCGACCTACCGACTCCAGCTCACGCCGCAGATGACCTTCGCCGACGTCCGCGCGATCGTCCCGTACCTGGCGGCCCTGGGAATCTCCGACTGCCACTTCTCGCCGTTCCTGCAGCCGTGCGGAGCGGCATCGCACGGCTACGACGTGGCCGACCACGGCGAGATCAACGCAGCGCTCGGCGGCGAGGCCGAGTATCGCGCGCTGGTCGAGACCCTCCAGAGGCATGGCATGGGCCAGATCATGGACGTCGTGCCGAACCACATGGGCATCGCCGGGAGCCGCAATGCCTGGTGGACGGACGTGCTGGAGAACGGCCAAGCGTCGGCGTACGCGCGCTTCTTCGACATCGAGTGGGAACCGATCAAGCCCGAGCTGAAGGACAAGGTCCTGCTGCCGATGCTCGGGGATCAGTATGGTCGTGTCCTGGAGAACCAGGAGCTCCAGCTGGAGTTCCGGGACGGCGCCTTCAGCGTCCGCTACTACGACAGCGTGCTCCCGGTGGCGCCCGGGAGCTACGTGGACATTCTGGAAATGCGCCTGGACGAGCTGCAGCAGGCGCTGGGGGCGGACCACCCGCACCTCCTCGAGCTTCGTAGCATCATCACGGCGCTCGGGCACCTGCCTCCGCAGACGGAGCGGGATCCGGCACGTCTGGAGGAGCGCCAGCGCGAGAAGGAGGTCGTCAAGCGCCGCCTGGCGGAGCTGAGCCGCGAGTCGGCGGAGGTGCGGGGGTTCCTGGCCGACAACGTGCGCACCTACAACGGAGTCAAGGGCGACGCGGGGACCTTCGACCGGCTGGACGACTTGCTGACGCGCCAGGCGTACCGGCTCGCCTTCTGGCAGACCGCCGGTGACGAGATCAACTACCGGCGCTTCTTCGACATCAACGAGCTGGCCGCCATCCGCATGGAGGAGCCGGCGGTGTTCGAGGCGGCCCACCGGCTCGTGTTCCGCCTCGTGGCCGAGGGCGCCGTGACGGGCCTGCGCATCGACCATCCCGATGGGCTCTTTGCGCCGGCCCGGTACCTGCGCGACCTCCAGCGGCGGTGCTTCCTCGAACGCGCCCGATATGTGCGACGTACGCAGGAGCGGGCGGCGCCGGAGCCGCCCGAGTGGGCACAGGAGGTGCTGAGCGGCTTCGACCGCCGGGTCGCCGCGAACCACGAGGCCGCGCGCGCCGCCGACGCCGGCGAGAGCGGCGGGCGTGGCGGGCTCGGGCTCCTGCAACGCTGGTCGGCGACGCGTCACTCCGGGCGGAGCCGGCTGGCCCGCGTGGTGCAGGCGATGCTCGGCAAGCCGGTTCCGACGGGCCGGCTCACGCGGGCCTTCTACATCGTGACGGAGAAGATTCTGATGCCGGAGGAGGGGCTGCCCGCGCGCTGGCCGGTCGCCGGGAGCACGGGCTACGACTTCCTCGGCGCGGTGAACGCGCTCTTCGTGGACCCGGCCGGTGCGCGGGGGCTGACGGCGACGTATGTGCGATTCATCGGGGCCGGCCTCGAGTTCGCCGACGTGGCCTACCGGTCCAAGCGCCTCGTGATGGAGACCACCATGGCGAGCGAGATCGCCGTGCTGGGCCAGCGCCTGGGCCGGATCTCCGAGCGCCGACGATCGGCCCGGGATTTCACCGATCGGATGCTCACCGAGGCCCTGCGCGAGATCGTCGCATGCTTCCCCGTGTACCGGACCTACATCGCGACCGCCGACGCGGGGGTGGCCGAGCGGGACCGTCGGTACGTGGAGGCGGCGGTGGCGGAAGCGCGGCGCCGCAATCCCTCGGTGAGTGCCTCGATCTTCGAGTTCATCCGGGGCCTGCTGTGCCTCGAGCGCCTCGACGACGTGACGGCGCCCGAACGCGCGGAGATCCTCGAGTTCGTCGGGCGGTTCCAGCAGCTGACCGGGCCCGTCACCGCGAAGGGGATCGAGGACACGGCCTTCTATCGCTATCACCGCCTCGTCTCGCTCAACGAGGTGGGCAACCATCCCGATGCGTTCGGGACCAGCCTCACGGAGTTCCACCGGCGCTGCCTGGAGCGCCTTGCGCGCTGGCCGGCCGCCCTCTCCGTGCTCTCGACCCATGACACCAAACGCGGCGAGGACGTGCGAGCCAGGATCAACGTGCTCTCGGAGATTCCCGAGGAGTGGCGACGGAGAGTTCGGACCTGGCACCGGCTCAACCGGGGTAAGAAGACGCGCGTGGACGGTGTGCCGGCGCCCGACAACAACGAGGAGTACTTGCTGTATCAGACGCTGCTCGGCGCGTGGCCGCCGGCCGGGGTGACCGACGAGCACGACGCATTCGTCGACCGCATCCAGCGCTACATGCACAAGGCCCTTCGCGAGGCCAAGGTCCACGTGAGCTGGATCAATCCGCATCCGGCGTACGACGAGGCCGTGCGCAACTTCATCGCCAGGCTCCTCGACCGCACGCAGCCCAACGAGTTCCTCGACGACTTCCGCCCCTTCCAGGCCCGGGTGGCCGAGCTCGGCATCTACAACTCGCTCTCCCAGACCGTCCTGCGGCTGGCTGCTCCAGGCGTTCCCGAGCTCTACCAGGGCTCGGAGCTCTGGGAGCTGAGCCTCGTGGACCCCGACAATCGGCGCCCGGTGGATTTTGCTCGGCGTCAGGCCGTGCTCGCCGAGCTGCGGACCGGAGCCGAGGGGACCGGTGGGGCGCTCGCGGAGCTCTCGCACACGCTGGTCGAGCGGCGTCAGGACGGACGCATCAAGCTCCACGTCATCCAGCGTGGGCTGGCCTGCCGTCGGGAGCACCCGCAGCTCTTCCTGCAGGGAGATCACGTTCCTCTGGAAGTCCGCGGGGACCGGACGAATCACGTGTGCGCCTTCGCCCGGGCCCACGGCGAACACGAGGTGGTCGTCGCCGTCCCACGGTTCCTGGCGCGCCTGAGCGGGAACGGCGCGCCGCTCGGCCCTGGCGTGTGGGGCGAGGACCTCGTGATCCTGCCGACGGCCGGGCAGGGCCGGGCCTACCGAAACCTGTTCTCCGGCGAGCTCCTGGAGATCGGCGAGACGGGCGAAGGACGTCGGGCGCTGCCCCTGGCCGCTGTGTTCGCCAGGTTCCCGGTGGCGATGCTCGAGCGCGTGAGCAGCGGCTGACGGGACGAGGTTACTGCCGGCGCGCGATGGCGCGGGCCAACTCCTTCTTGGATATCCGGGAGCGGCCCTCGATCTGCAGCTCCTGGGCGCGCTGGTAGAGCTCGGCCTTGGCCCACGTGCGCCTGGCCTTCGGTGACGAGCGCTTGATCGTGTCGGGGATGCGCTTGGTGGTCGGCCAACTCGGTCCTCCCCCCGGGTGGCCGGCATGGGCCACCCGGGGGGAGGACATTCAAGCGGGGTGCCAGCAGCGATCAGAGTCGCGACGGCGCCGCGGGCGTCCTGGCGGGCGCCCGCGGCCCCGAGCGCTTGCGGGCTCAGCTCCACTGAGCGATGACGGCGTAGACGTCGGCGTCCCGCACCTGCGCCACGATCCACGGGTCGACCTGGCGCTCCGCGCGATAGGCCGGCGTCGCCACCAGGAACGTGGCGAACAGGCCGCTGCGCACGGCGTCGTCGTACTTCAGCAGCGCCTGGTCGGGGATGAGGTCGCGATAGGTCTCGATCGGCTCCAGCACCGCGGTGCGCCGCGAGCCGAAGCGAGGCGGCAGGGTCTCGACGATGCGGCTCTGGAGCTGGGCGATGGTGAAGAGATCGCCATAGAGCGCCCGGGCCGTCTGCAGGCGGTCGTAGAGGATCTGACCCGGCAGGCGAGCGCGGATCTGCCGCGCCCGCTCGGGAGCGTCGGGCACGCTGGAAGTCGGCGAGGTTGGCTGCGCAGGCGTTGTGTCGGTGTGCGACTGCATGGTGTGCCTCCAGCCGGCGGGTGTTCGGCAGGCCCGGCGCCGGCATGTCCCGCCGCCCGTGCAATCGGTATGCCCCGGACGTTGCCTGGGCGCTCTCGGGCCGGGCGCGCCGGCGCACGGTCGAGCACCCGGGCGGCGGCCCCCGGAGCGACAACTGCATTGTCAGAACTCCATCGCCCGGGAGCCGGCGGGCAAGCGGTGGGCGTGCGGACGCGGGGTCCGGGTCAGCGGTCGATGGCAGCGTACTGGCAAACGGTCATCACGATCTCAGCC
>DASTFB010000088.1 GCA_035709005.1 Candidatus Methylomirabilota bacterium
TGGTCCGCCCGGGGCTCGGCGCTGCCGGCCTGGGCCTGAGCCTGAGGCCGGGCCTGCCACGCGTGCGCGGGCACGCCAGCCAGCTTCAGCAAGTCGTCTTGAATCTGCTGACCAACGCCATCGACGCCACCCCGGCCGGAGGGCGGATCACGGTGTCCACCGGGAACGGCGCCGACCCTGACCACCTGGAGATCGAGGTCACCGACACCGGAGCCGGCATCCCGGACACGGATCGCAAGCGCATCTTCGAGCCGTTCTTCTCGACGAAGGAGCCCGGGCGCGGCACCGGGCTGGGCCTCTTCATCTCCGCCCAGATCGTCCGGGAGCACCGGGGACGCATCGAGGTCGCCAGCGCCGAGGGACGGGGCAGCAGCTTCCGCGTGCTCCTGCCGACCGAGGCCGCGCCGTCATGATGGCGACGCCTGCCATCCTGGTGGCCGACGACGATCCCGTGGCCCGCGACCTGCTCGTCGAGGTGCTGGCCCGCGAGGGCTACCGCGTGCGAGCCGCCGGCGGCGGCGAGGAGTGCCTGCGTCTGGCCGAGGCGGAGCCATTCGACCTGGCGCTGGTGGACCTGCGCATGCCCGATCTGGACGGCCTCGCCGTCCTGCACCGGCTGTCCAAGCTGAGCGCGCCCCTGCCCGTGCTCATCCTCACCGCGTTCGCCACCATGGACACCGCCGTCGAAGCCATCCGGGCCGGCGCCTACGACTACCTCTCCAAGCCATTCCGGATCGAGGAGATCAAGGCCGCCGTGCGCCGGACGCTGGAGGCCCAACGGCTCGGGCGTGAGAACCGTGAGTACCGGCGCGAGCTGCAGGGGCGCTACCGGCCGGAAAACCTCGTGGGGCAGTCGCCGGAGATGGTGGCGATCTACAAGATGATCGCCCGCGTCGCCGCGCAGGACACGACGGTCCTCATCCAGGGCGAGACGGGAACCGGCAAGGCCCTGGTGGCCCGCGCGATCCACTACGCGAGCGCGCGGGCCGCGCGGCCGTTCGTGGTGGTGGACTGCACGGCCGTGCCCGAAGCCCTGTTCGAATCCGAGCTCTTCGGCCACGAGCGCGGTGCCTTCACGGGGGCGCTGCAGAGTCGCCGCGGCTTGATCGAGACCGCCGACGGCGGCACCTGCTTCCTGGACGAGGTCGGGGAGCTGCCGCTGCCGCTGCAGGCCAAGCTGCTGCGCCTGCTCCAGGACCGTGTCATCCGTCGTGTCGGAGGCAACGAGTCGATCGGCGTCGACGTGCGCATCATCGCGGCGACGAATCGGGACCTGCGCAAGCGGTTCGAGGAGGGCGCCTTCCGGGAAGACCTCTACTACCGGCTCAACGTCGTCGCCATCCGGGTGCCGCCGCTGCGGGAGCGCAAGCAGGACATCCCGCTCCTGGCCCAGCACTTCCTGAACACGTGGGCGGCGGCGGGTCAGCCGGCCAGGCGGCTGGCCCGGGAGACCCTGGCGCGGCTGGCAGACTACGACTGGCCCGGCAACGTCCGCGAGCTCGAGCACGTCATCGAGCGCGCGCTGACGCTGTCGTCGTCCGAGCTCATCCTGCCCGACGACCTGCCGCCCGAGCTGGAGCGGGCCACCCCGGCGCCGCCGACGCTGCCGCCCCGGCGCATGACGCTGGAGGCACTCAAGCACTGGTACGTGCACACGGTGCTGGAGGAGGCCGGGGGCAACAAGGCGCGCGCCGCCGAGCTCCTGGGCATCGACCGGCGCACGCTCTACCGCATCCTCGAGGCCAAGGGCGGAGACGCCTCGCCGCCGTGAGAGGCGCCCTCGTCCTGGGCTCGGTGCTCGCCACGCTGGCCGCCTGCGCCCCGCGGCCGCCCGCCGCCAACCCCGGCGACGTCCTGCAGCAAATCCTGCCCTCCACCGTGCAGCTCCGGGCCGAGGCCGCCGGCGGCGCGCGGCGGATGGGCTCCGGCGTGGTCGTGGCCGCCGACGCCGGCCGAGCGCGCTCCTGGATCGTCACCACGCGCCACATCATGCGCGGGAGCGGCGAGCAGCAGGTCTCCGTGGCCGTGCCCGGCCGCCGGGGCCGGGTCAAGGGGCAGGTCGTGGCGCTCAACGAGACGAGCGATCTGGCCCTCGTGATGATCGCCGGACTGGCGCTGCCCCCGGTGACCCTGAAGGACACCGTTCGCCTGGGCGACGAGGTCCGCGTGGTGGGCTTTCCCTGGGGCCGCCGGCTGACCGTGGTCAGCGGCATCGTCAGCCAGATCGCCGGCGCGGACGGGGAGACGGCCACCACCGGGGCCGCGCGCATGATCGACGCGTCGGTCAGCTACGGCGCCAGCGGCGGTGGCGTTTTCGACGCGCCGACGGGGGCGCTGGTCGGGATCGTCGAGGGCTACCGGACGGCCCGGATCACGCTGCAGACCGTGCCGGAGAAGACCGTCGATGTCCCGGTCCCGGGCGAGACGACCGTGATCCCCGCCGCGACGATCCGCAGCTTTCTCGTCGGCGCGGGACTCAGCCCTCCCTAGCAAGAACGCCACGCCTCCCGCATTCTCGCCACACTCGGATCCTGCGCGTCGGCCGGGCCGCTGGGGAAACCCTTCGTGATTGCGGGTTGTTCCGCCCCGACCAGGGCTGGCATACGCGTTGCTCTCACCACCTGTGTTCGACACCACCAGGAGGGATCCGAATGAAGAAGGCAGTGGGAATCGCGCTGGCGCTGATGCTCGTGGTCTCCGTAGGCGGCGCTTGGGCCGACGACATCGAGGGCAAGATCCAGTCGGTCGACGCCTCCGACCGGGTCATCGTGCTCGAGGACGGCACTCGCCTCTGGGTCGCCGAAGGCCAGGCGATGGACGATCTCAAGGAGGGCGCCAAGGTCAAGGCGTCCTACGAGGAGCGCGACGGCAAGAAGGTGCTGACCGGCATCGAAGTCTCCGACTGACGCACGGCGGGACGGCGTGCGGGTCGAGCCCGCCCGCCGTCCCTGCCCCCATCCCGAGCCGGCTTGTCCCCGCGGGCGCCATCGACTATAAAGGTCGGCATTCGCCGCTCACGAGGAGAGACCGTGGCCACCAAGATCCTGTTCTCGCCCCCGATGCCCAAGACCATCATGGACCTCGCTCGCACCATGCTCCCCGAGGGCTACGAGCTACACGTGGCCGACCGCGCCTCGCCGGAGCACCAGCGGTTGCTTCCCGATACCGAGTACTGGATGGGCTTCGCCCGCGCCGGCATCGACGAGGCGTTCTTCCGGGCGGCGCCCAAACTGCGGCTGGTCCAGCTGATCAGCGCGGGCTACGACCGCATCGACGTGGCGGCGGCCCGGAAGGCCGGGGTGCCGGTGGCCAACAACGGCGGCTCCAACGCCATCGGCGTGGCCGAGCACACCCTGATGTTGATGCTGGCCACGCTCAAGCGCGGCGTGTGGCTGCACGGCAACGTGGTCGCCGGCAAGTGGCGGGTCGGCGGCTTCGACGAGCATCGCCTCTACGAGCTGGCCGGCAAGACCGTGGGCATCATCGGCCTCGGCACCATCGGCAAGAAGGTTGCCCGGCGGGTCCGCGCCTTCGACGCCGACGTCATCTACTACGACATCGTGCGGCTCACCGAGGACCAGGAAGACGCTCTCGGCGTCCGCTTCGTGCTGTTCGAGGAGCTGCTGGGCGCCGCCGACGTGGTGACCCTGCACGTGCCGCTCAACGAGAGCACGCACCGCTTCATGGGGGCGCGGCAGTTCGCGGCGATGAAGCCGGGCGCCGTCCTCATCAACACCTGCCGGGGACCCGTCGTCGACGAGGCGGCGCTCCACCAGGCGCTGACCACCGGGCAGATCGCCGCCGCCGGGCTGGACGTCCTGATCGACGAGCCGCCCGCGAAAGACCATCCACTCTTCACCCTGGACAACGTGATCATCACGCCCCACATGGCGGGACCCACCTGGGAGAACTGGGCCCGGGCCTTCCGCAACTCCTACGACAACATCCAGCGCGTGGCTGCCGGCCGGGCGCCCCTGTGGATCGTCCCGGAGCTCAGGACATGAAGATTCTCTACACGCCACTGATGATCGTGCCCGCCCTCGACCAGGCCGACCGCGCCCGCATCCTGGAATCGGCAGGGCCGGGCAGCCGGCTCGTGGAGAGCCGCGACCCGGCCCAGCAGAAGACGGAGATCGCCGACACCGACGTGCTCTTCGGCCGGGTGAGCCCGGAGGTGCTGAGCCAGGCCCGGCGCCTGCGCTACTACCAGTCGATCGGCGCCGGGGTCGACTCGATCCTCACGCCCGAACTGGTCGAGAGCGACATCATCCTGGCCAGCGAGAAGGGCGGGGTCGGCATCCACCTGGCCGAGCACGCCATGGCCCTGCTCCTGGCCCTCACCCGCGGCCTGCACACGGCGCTGCGCCAGCCGGACTACGGGCTGCGCGAGGCCATCCGCCGGCAGCAGTGGGAGCTGTCGGAGCAGACGATGGGCATCGTCGGCTTCGGGGGCACCGGGCGCGAGGTGGCCCGTCGCGCCCTGGGCTTCGGCATGCGGGTCCTGGCCGTGGACATCGAGGACGTCCCGCCCGAGCCCGGCGTGACCCTCTGGCGGAACGACCGCCTGCACGACCTGCTCGCGGAGTCCGACGCCGTCGTCATCTGCCTGCCCCTCACCAAGGCCACCCATCATCTCTTCACCCGGGACCTGTTCCGCCGCATGCGACGGCACGCCCTGCTCATCAACGTGACCCGCGGGGCCATCGTGTACGGCGAAGACCTGCTGGCCGCGCTGGAACAGGGGCTGATCGGGGGCGCCGGGCTCGACGTCACCGACCCCGAGCCGCTTCCAGCCGGCCACCCCCTGTGGACGCATCCCCGGGTCATCGTCACTCCGCACACGGCGGGCGGCTCGCCGCGCCGGGCCGGCCGCGTCATCGCCACGTTCTGCGAAAATCTCCGGAGGCTGCGGGCCGGCCAGCCCTTGCTGGCCGTGATCGACAAGCGCAAAGGCTACTGAAGCGCCGCATACCCCTTGACAAGACCTCACCGGACGCGCAGATTCAGCGCACGCCGCGGGGATCGTCTGCCGCCAGAGGCGCCCCGGGGGAGATCTTGATGCGCGTGTCCGCGATCGCCCTGAAGCGCAAGCAGTGGGAGCCGTTCGCCTTCGCCTCCCCGTCTCTGTTCCTCATCGCCCTCGTCATCGTGTTTCCGCTGGTCTACGCCTTTTACTTGTCGCTGCAGAACTTCGACCTGTCGGTGGGACCCGACTACGAGTTCGTCGGGCTCGGCAACTACACGGAGGCGCTCTTCCGGGACGGGCGGTTCTGGGGATCGGTCTGGAACACCGCGGTCATCATCATCCCCTCGCTGGTGCTGGAGCTGCTGCTCGGGCTCGGCATCGCGCTCATGCTCAACCGCGGCATCCGGGCGCGCCCGATCCTCACCGCGCTCCTGGCCATCCCGCCCATGGTGTCGCCGGTCATGGCGGCCATGGCGTGGCGGATGATGTTCGGGGTCAAGTACGGGGCCATCAACAATCTCGGCCTGCAACTCGGTCTCATCGACGTCTACTTCGACTGGTTCTCGACACCTCTGATCTCCGTGATCGCCGTCGTGCTCGTCGAGATCTGGCACAACACGCCCTTCATGATGCTGGTGCTGCTGGCCGGGCTGCAGTCGATACCCCAGGAGCTCTACCAGGCGGCCAAGGCCGATGGCGCCACACCCTGGCAGAGCTTCTGGTACATCACCCTGCCGCTGCTGAAGTTCACGATGGCGGTGGGCGTGATGATCCGCATGATCGATCTCACCAAGCTCTTCGGGCTGATCTTCATCCTGACCTACGGCGGGCCCGGCGGGGCGACCGAGACGGTCGCCTTCAACACCTACCTGGTCGGCTTCAACGACTTCCGGATGAGTTACGCCTCGGCCCTGTCGTACCTCATCGTCATCGGCGTCCTGGTCCTCACGTTCGTCTTCATGTTCATCCAGCGCCGGCGCGAGGCGCGCGCGGCATGAGCGTCATCGCCGCCGAGCGGTCGCGGGTCGCGGCGAGGCACGTCAGCGGCCACCGCGTGCGGGGCTGGCTGGCCCAGGCCCTCACGTATCTGGGGCTGGCCGCCGCGCTGGTGTTCTTCCTCGGGCCCTTCTTCTGGATCGTCACCACGTCGCTCAAGGGCAACGAGGACTTCTTCGCCTTTCCGCCGGTCTGGATCCCGCCCGAGCCCTCGCTCGCTCACTACGAGCGCCTGTTCACGCACTCCAGCGGGCTGCGCTACTTCCTCAACAGCCTGGCCATCTCCACGGTCAGCATGTTCGCGGCGCTGGCAGTGAGCCTGCCCACCGCCTACAGCATCGCCCGCTGGCGTTTCGGCGGCGGGTTCCTCAGCGTGCTGCTGCTCGTCCTCCGCATGCTGCCGGCCATCGCGCTCATCATCCCCATCTACCTCATGTACCGGGCCTTCGGGCTCACCAATTCGTACGTCGGCCTCGTCCTCGTCTACACGGTCGTCTACATTCCCTTCGCGGTCTGGCTGCTGGTCGGCTTCCTGCGTGACTTCCCGGTGGAGATCGAGGAGGCCGCGCTCATCGACGGCTGCTCGCGCGTCAAGGCCCTGGTCCGCGTGGTGATGCCGATCATCGCCCCCGGCATGGCCGTGGTGGCGCTGTTCTCGTTCATCGCCACCTGGAACGAGTTCCTCTTCGCCGTCGTCCTCACCGGTATCGAGACCAAGACCATGATGGTGCTGGTGGCTACGTTCACCAGCGGCGGCACCGACACCTTCTACGGCGAGGCCTCGGCCTCCGTCGTGCTGGGCGTCCTGCCTGCGTTCGCGGTCGCGTTCCTCTTGCAGCGTTACCTCGTGAAGGGCCTCGCGCTCGGCGGCACCAAAGGCTGAGGCTCAGGAGGGTCCCATGAAGCGGCTCGTGCGTCCTCTCGTCGCTGTCGTCCTCGGTGGGCTCGTCGCCCTCGGCGCCTTCGCGGTCCGCGAAGCCCCCGCCCAGGCCAAGCGGCCCTACGAGGGCACCACCATCCGGGCCATCGTCAACGCCGAGTACGTCAAGTACTCGATCAGCCTGGCCGAGAAGGACATCTACGACAAGCTCGGCATCAAGATCGAGACCGAGGTGATCCCGCTCGATCCCTTCGTGGCCAAGACGCTGCTGGAGTTCAACAGCGGCCGGAGCCCCTGGGACCTGGTGATGTTCACGCCCTCGAACATGCCAGACTACGGCCGTCACCTCGAGCCCCTGGAGCCGTGGATCCAGAAGCTCAAGCTCGATTTCGAGCTCGACGACATTCCCGACGTCTACAAGAAGCTGATGCTCCGCCACGCCGGCAAGCTCGTCAGCATTCCGTACGACGGCGACATCCACATCATGTTCTGGAACAAGGTGGCCTTCGAGCGGCCAGACAACAAGAAGAAGTTCAAGGCCAAGTACGGCTACGAGCTGGCCGCGCCCAAGACGTGGAAGCAGTGGGACGACATGGCCCAGTTCTTCCACGGCTGGGGCTGGGACGGCTCCGACAGCAAGCTCTTCGGCGCCGGCGCCTCCTACAAGCCCAGCAGCAGCGGCTACTCGTATCACTGGTGGCGGGCCCGGTTCTTCGCCTACGGCGGAATGTACTTCGACCAGAACATGAAGCCGCTCGTCAACCAGGCCGCCGGCCTGCGCGCGCTCGAAGAGATGGTTCGCACCATCCAGTACTATCCGCCCGGCGTGCTCCTGTTCGAGTCCGAAGAGCCCAAGACCATGCTGATCAAGGGCGAGGTGCCGATGCTCCACTCGTGGACGAGCACCGGCAAGCGGGTCGGCAACCCGGCCGAGTCCAAGATCATCGGCAAGGCGGGCTTCGGCATCGTCCCCGGGGCCGAGATCGACGGCAAGATCATCCACCGGCCGCCGCTCACGCCCGGCCGGGCCATGGCCGTCTCGATCTACTCGAAGAAGAAAGAAGCGACGATGAAGGTGCTGGAGATGCTCACCGATCCCGAGCAGTCGCTCAAGATCGTCATGGACCCCAAGACGATCATGGATCCCTGGCGCGTCTCCCACCTGCGGGCGGAGAAGTTCCGGAAGGCGTTCCCCGGCGCCGACGAGTACCTGACGGCCATCGAGAAGAGCTTCCCGCACGTGGTCCCGGATCCCATCCTGCCCGGAGCCAACGAGTACACGCGGAAGCTCTCGTTCGAGATCACCGAGGCGCTGGCCAAGCGGAAGTCGCCCAGGGAGGCGCTGGACAGCGCCGTCGTCGAGTGGGAGAAGATCACGGACCGCCGCGGCCGCGAGAAGCAGCGCGGGCTCTGGGGCGAGAAGATGCACGAGATGAAGACGGTGGGCATCGAGTACCACCCGGACTGGGCGGCCAAGGCCAAGTAACGCTGAAGATCACCGATCTGGACGTCACGCTGTTTGCGTGGGAGGGGATCCCTCCCACGCAATACGGCCGGCACACCGGGCGCTTCGGGGGCCGGAGCCAGCTCGGCCTCGTCCGGCTGCGCACCGACGGCGGGCCGGAAGGCTACGCCTTCCTGGGCTCGGCCATGCGGGGCGCCGACCTGGACGCGGCCTCGCTGATCCGGTACCTCAAGCCCCTGGTGGTCGGCCAGGACCCGCTCGACCGGGAGCGGCTGTGGCAGGCGCTCTGGCAACGCAACCGCTCGACGACCATCCGCGCGATCGGCGCCGTGGACGTCGCCCTCTGGGATCTTGGCGGCAAGATCGCCGGGCTGCCGATCCACCGCCTGCTCGGCTCGTATCGCGAGACCCTTCCGGCCTACGCCAGCAGCGCGGTGCTCGGCAAGCCCGAGGAGTACGCGGCCGAGGCGGCCCGCTTCAAGGCCCAGGGCTGGACCGCCTACAAGATCCACCCGCCAACCGACCCGGCCGTCGACATCGAGGTCTGCCGGGCCACCCGGCAGGCCGTGGGCGACACCTACACCCTGATGCTGGATTCGACCTGGGCCTACCAGTACCCGGAGGCCCTGCGCGTGGGACAGGCCATCGAGGCGCTCGGGTTCCACTGGTACGAGGACCCGCTGGCCGACGACGACATCCTCGGCTACGTGAAGCTCAAGCAGCACCTGTCGATCCCCATCCTGGCCACGGAGTACTCCCCGGGCGGCTTCACCGCGTACGCGCCCTGGCTCGTGCACCAGGCCACCGACTACCTGCGCGGCGACGTCGCGGTCAAAGGCGGCATCACGGCGCTGATCAAGACCGCACATCTGGCCGAAGCCTTCCACATGAACTTCGAGATCCACCACGGCGGCAACTCGCTCAACAACGTGGCCAACCTCCACGTGGCCCTGGCCATCCGGAACTGCGAGTTCTTCGAGGTGCTCCTGCCCGCGGCCGCCCAGAAGTACGGCCTCGCCGAGGACATCGAGGTGGACGGGCGCGGCCTGGTCCGGGCGCCCGAGGGCCCCGGCCTGGGCGCCCGCATCGACGTCGAGCTCATCGAGCGCCACCGGACCGCAGTACTGAGCTGATCGCTCCCCGCCGAGGTGGCGTGCACCGCCGCCCGGCAATGACGCCACAGCGATGAAAGGAGAATAGACGATGGGTCAGAATGTGACGCTACAGGCCGAAGACGGCCACAAGCTCGGCGGTTATCGGGCCGACCCCTCCGGCCAGCCCCGCGGCGGCCTCGTCATCATCCAGGAGATCTTCGGGGTGAACTCCCACATCCGGAGCGTCTGCGACGGCTATGCCGCCGACGGCTACGTCGCGCTGGCCCCCGCCCTCTTCGACCGCGTGGAGCCCAACATCCAGCTCGGCTACGAGCAGGCAGACATCGTCCGCGGCCGGGAGATTCGGGGCAAGATCGGCTGGGACACGATGATGATCGACGTCCGGGCCGCGGTGCAGGCGCTCCAGAAGGATAAGCTGAAGGTCGGCGTCATCGGCTACTGCATGGGCGGCTCCGTGGCCTGGCTCGCCGCCACTCGCATCGACGGGCTGAGCGCGGCCGTCGGCTACTACGGCGGCGCCATCGCGGATTTCGCCAACGAGCGGCCGCGCTGTCCGGTGCTGCTGCACTTCGGCGAGACCGACACCTCGATCCCCAAGGAGCACTGGGAGAAGATCAAGGCGGCGCATCCGCAGATCCCGATGCACATCTACCCGGCCGGCCACGGCTTCAACTGCGACCAGCGCGCCAGCTACCACGAGCCCAGCGCCCGCCTGGCCCGCCAGCGGACGCTAGATTTTCTCCGTCAACACATCGGGTAGGCGGCTGAGACAGCGCGGGTTGTCACAACTCGCGCGAACGGGAGGTTGGAGGGGGCGGCTTCTGCCCCCTCCAACCTAAGGTCCCGATTCGCTTGTTCGAAGCCAGATTGCTCTGACCGCCCACCTACTTCGCCCGATCGACTCCCAATCACTCAGGCCATGACCGCCCGCATCACGACCTTGCTCAGCTCGCGCAGCCACAGCACCGTACTGCCCACCGCCGCGCACTGCAGCCAGTCGGCCGCGCTCAAGCTCACGGTCGAGAAGGCCTGCTGGAGGAACGAGATGTGGATCACCGCCACCTGCAGCGCGAGTGACAGCAGGACGGCCCCCCCACAGCCCATCCGTTGGAGAAGAGGTCCCGGAACGCGCTGTGCTCGTCGGAGCGGGCGCTGAACACCGTGAAGAGGGAGAAGAACAGCAGCGTGGTGAACGCCATCGTCTGTGCGTACCGCATGGTGCCCGAGCCTTCGATCAGCCCACCGGGCAGGCTGGCGTCCAGGACGAGCAGCGTCGCGACGGCCATGATGACGCCAACGAACACGATGCGCGCCCACATGGGGCCGGTGATGGCGCCCTTTCCCCGGGCCCGCGGCCGCTCGCTCATCACGCCGGCGGCGGCCGGATCCATCCCGAGCGCGAGCGCGGGGGCGCCGTCCGACACGAGGTTGATCCACATGATGTGCGTCGCCAGCAGCGGCAGGACCAGGCCGTCCGATCTCACGGTGTCCGGGCACGCTGAGGTCCGGCTCGACCAGCACCCGCCCGGCCTGGTCGGTGGCGGCATCGAGCTCCATGCCGAGCGCCCGACGTCGAACCCGACGACCTCGCCCAGGAGAGACCGGATGTTGTCCGCCTTGCGCAGGACGTGGCGCAGGGGGGAGGCGATCTCGCCGGGCGAGAGCACGGCCAGCCCGGCGGCGGCAGGGCGGGGGCGGCCTTGGCGATCCGCGCGGGATCCTCGAGGAAGAGCTCGCCCACTTTGCGGGGATCGTAGTAGTCGGGAATCATCGGGTCCTCCGGAGCTTGGTCTGGAGCGCCAGGGTTTCGGGGCTGAACTCGAGGGCGTACTTCGGATCGGCCGGCGCAGAGCCCCAGGCCTCGTAACCCGCGGGCTCCGCCTTGCCCTCCTGGCCGATGATGCCAGTCGGACCGCCGCCCTGCATGCGGCGCCAGAGCACGGGGCGGCCGGGGACGCTCTCCTTGCCGCGGTTGACATCGTCGGCGAACTTCATGGTCGGCCTGCTGCCGGTCTGTGACAGCTTCCAGACGGCGGCGACGCGGTCCCGCGTCAGCGTTCCTGGCGCGGTCGCGGCGATGAGATACCCGCCGTAGCCGTAGAACTGCTCCTCGGGCTTCCAGGCGACCTCCTCGCGCAGCGCCTCGAAGCGCTGGGTGAGCGCGAGGTCCCAGCCGTCCTCGAGGATCATGACGGGGCGGATGCCCTGGCTCTTCGCGAGCTCGACGGCGAAGCGGTACTGCTTCTCCTTGTCGCCCGAGTCGTAGCGGATAGAGTCGCCGCGGCCA
>DASTFB010000089.1 GCA_035709005.1 Candidatus Methylomirabilota bacterium
ACTGGCTGGAAGAGCCGGTGTGGCCTCCGGAGAATCTCGCGGGGCTGGCCGAGGTGCGGGCCCGCGGCGGCTTGGCCACGGCCGCCGGCGAGAACTACGGGACGGTCTGGGAGTTCCGCCGCGCGTTCGAGGCCGGCGCGATCACCTATGCCCAGCCCAGCGTGACCAAGATCGGGGGCGTGAGCGAGATGCGCCGGGTCATGACCCTGGCCGATACGTTCGGCGTGCGCGTCGTGCCGCACTCGGCCTACTTCGGCCCCGGGCTCCTGGCGTCGATCCACTGCATCGCCGCGCTGGCCCCCGACTCCCTGGTGGAGCGCTTCTACTGCGACTTCGCCGAGAACCCGCTGGGCGAGGCCGTCCATCCCCGGGAGGGCCGGATCGCCGTGCCTCAGCGCCCCGGCCTCGGCGTGGACCCCGACCCGCGGCTGCTGCAGAAGCTGCGGGCGGGCTGAGCGAGCGTGCTTACTGCTTGGGCGGGGCGGGGGCCGGCGGCATCTGGCCCAACAGGATGACGCTGGGGGCGAAGCCCGCGAGCTTCACCTGGAGCCGCCACGGCGCCGGCCCCACCTGATTGAGCGGAAAATAGGCGAAGCTGCGGACCTTCCCGCTGGCCGAGCCGCCCACCGGCACGCCGACGCCGACGCCACCTCCGACGCCGCCGTGCCCGCCCCAGCTGCCGCCACCGAGCCCGACGCCGATGCTGACGCCAGAGCCACCGGAGGGGTACACCACGTGCTCGATCGTCTGCGGGGGCAGCTCGCCGCCGTCGGGCTGGAGGATCTTCGCCTCCTCCAGGCGGTAGCCGTCGGTATCGACCTCGACCTTGAGACGATCGCCGACGATCTCGTAGGCGGCGGAGATGGTCGCGCCCGCGGGTTGTTGCGCGGGCTTGTAGGGCAGGGACTTGTCAGCGCAGCCGGCGACGGCGATCAGCGCAGCCGTGACAGCCCCCCATCGCCTCATCACCATCAAGCATCGCACGAACCGCATCGAAAACAATCAGGACGCGAACCGCCGCAACCGCTCCTCGTCGACCTGAACGCCGAGCCCCGGCCCCTCGAACGGGCGGACGTGCCCGGCGACCGGCCGCAGGGGATCGACCACCAGATCTTCCTTCAGATAGTGGTTGGTGATGCCGAGCCCGTAATGAAGCTCGCGCACGGCCACCGCCAGATGCACCAGCGCGGCGGTGGCGATGCCGGATTCGGCCACCTTCCCGGTGAGGTGCAGCGGCAGGTGAACGCTCTCAGCCGCGTGGACGGCCCGGAGCGCGCCCGTGAATCCGCCGGCCTTGAGCAGCTTGACGCTGACGATCCGGGCCGCTCCCGCCTGCGCGTGGGCGAGCACGTCGGACGCCGTGAAGATTCCCTCGTCGGCGAGGACGGGGACCACGCCGGCGCGCGCCACCGCCGCCATGCCCGCCAGGTCGCTCATCGGCACCGGCTGCTCGAAGAAGCTCAACTGCGCGGGCTCGGCCCCGCGGACGAAGCGCAGGGCTTCGGCCACGCTCCACGCCTGGTTGGCGTCGGCGGCCAGGTCGCAGTCCGGGCCCACGGCGTGGCGCACCTTCAGGGCCGCCTCGATGTCACGCTCCACGGTCGTCGTGCCCACCTTGAGCTTGAAGAACGTGAAGCCGTCCTGCCGGCGGGCCGCGGCTTCGCGGGCATCGGCGTCGGGATCGGCGTTCCCCAGGTGCCAGAAGCACCGCGCGGCGTCCCGGGCGCGCCCGCCGAGCAGCTCGTACACCGGTGCTCCCAGCGCCTGGCCGGCCACGTCGAACAGGGCGATCTCCACCGCCGCCTTCGCTCCGTTGTTGCCCAGCAGGCGCCGGTCCATGGCCGCCCGCAGGGCTTCCCGCCGCATGGGGTCCTCGCCCACCAGGACGGGGGCCAGATACCCGGTGATGGCGCTCATCATCGAGCCCTGGGTCTCGCCCGAGAAGGTCGGCGCCGACGCGCACTCGCCCCATCCCGTCAGCCCCGAGTCCGTCTGCACCCGCACGATGACATTGGCGGCGACCCGCACCTCGGCGCCGGCCATGCGGACCGGCTTGGCCAGCGGCAGCGACACGGCGATGGCGTCCACACGCTCGATCTTCATGGTCACCTCGTCTTGACCCCCGGAGGGGCCGGCGCTATCTTGTCGTCCGTTTCCGCCGTCGATGTCAAGCCGCATTGTTCACGAGGAGAGCCATGCCCGCCAAGCCCAAACCACGCCAGGCCGCGAGCCGCGACTACAGCGACATCCTGTTCGAAGTGAAGGACCAGGTCGCCTGGGTCACCATCAACCGTCCCCGCGTCCTGAACGCCTTCCGCGAGCAAACCCTCGATCAGATGATCGAGGCCCTCAAGTCCACGCGGGAGGATCCCACCATCGCCTGCGCCGTCATCACCGGCGCCGGCGACAAAGCGTTCTCGGCCGGCGGCGACTTCTACGCCATGAAGCGTCTCAACTTTGCCAACAGCTTCATGTGGAACGACCGCATGCTGGGGCTGGCCATGACGATCCGCGGACTCCCGATCCCGGTGATCGCGATGGTCAACGGCTGGTGCATGGGCGGCGGGCACGAGTTGGCCCTGTGGTGCGACCTCGTCATCGCCTCCGAGCACGCGGTGCTCGGGCAGACCGGGGCGAAGGTCGGGGCCTGTCCCACGGTGGGGGCCACGCAGTACTTGCCGCGTCTCATCGGTGAGCGCCTGGCCCGCGAGATGATCTTCTGCGCCCGGCGGTTCACCGCCAGGCAGGCGGTGGAGATCGGCCTCATCAACCGCTGCGTGCCGCACAAGGACCTGCTCACCGAGACCCGGGCCTGGTGCGAGACCATCAAGGGGCACAGCGCGCTGACGCTGCGCATGTGCAAGAAGTCGCTCAATTTCGAGTCCGACCTGCTCTACGCGTCGTGGCAGCACGGCATGGAGCTACTGGCGCACGTGTGGGGATCCGACGAGGCCAACGAGGGCATGGGAGCCTTCCTGGCCGGGCGGAAACCCGACTTCAATCAGTTCCGCAAGCGCGACCAGAAGGCCCTGGCCGAGTATCTGGACGCCTGCGCCCGCGACCTCAACGCGCCGCCGGCGATGCGCCGGAAGACCGGGTAGCCCTCTGAGCCAGGGAGCGCTCGACGGGCTGCGCGTCCTCGACCTGACGCGGGTCCTGGCCGGGCCGCTGTGCACGATGATGCTCGGCGACATGGGCGCCGACGTCATCAAGGTGGAGCCGGTCGGCGCCGGCGACGACACCCGGGGCTGGGGCCCGCCGTTCGCCGGCGGCGAAGCGGCGTACTTCCTGGGCGTCAATCGCAACAAGCGGTCGCTCACCCTCGATCTCGCCCAGCCGGAGGGCCGGGAGATCCTGACGGCCCTGATCGGCACCGCCGACGTGCTGGTCGAGAACTTCAAGCTGGGCACGCTGGACCGCTGGGGGTTCGGCGAGGCGTGGCTGGCCGAACGGGCGCCACGCCTGATCCGCTGCTCCATCACCGGCTACGGCTCCACGGGCCCGAAGGCCGGGCAACCCGGCTACGACTTCATCCTGCAGGCCGAGTCCGGGCTCATGAGCATCTGCGGCGAGCCCGGCGGATCGCCCACGAAGTACGGCGTGGCCATCGTCGACGTCTGCACCGGTATGCTCGCGTGCAGCGCGATCCTGGCCGCCGTGCAGGCCCGGCATCGCACCGGGCGGGGCCAGCGGGTCGAGGTGTCGCTCTACGAGACGGCACTGGCCATGCTCGCCAACGTCGCCTCGAGCTATCTCGTGGCCGGGACAGCCGGCCGCCGCTACGGCAACGGGCACCCCAGCATCGTGCCCTATACCACCTATCCGACTCGCGACGGCATGCTGGCGGTGGCCGTGGGCAACGACGGCCAGTTCGTGCGCTTCGCCGCTGCGGTCGGGCATGCCGAGTGGGCGCGCGACGAGCGCTTCGCCAGGAACCGCGACCGGGTCGTGCACCGCGAGCTGCTTGACGGCATGATCGCCGACGTCCTCCGGGGCGACGACGCCCAGGCCTGGATCACGAAGCTCCAGGCGGCAGGCGTGCCCTGCGGCCGGATCAACTCGGTGGCCGAGGCCCTCGACGATCCCCACACGGCGGCCCGCCGCATGGTCGAGACCGTCGAGCATCCGACCGTCGGCGCCCTGCGCCTGCTCGGCATCCCGTTCGGGCTGAACGGCACGCCGGCCACCGTGCGGAGGCCGCCGCCGACGCTCGGGCAGCACACGGACGAGATCCTGGGCGAGGAGCTCGGCTTGAGCGGCCGGCGCATCGATGAGCTGCGAGCGCGGGCGGTCATCTGAACGCCGTCCGCGTGCTGACCCCCATCCTCCTGCTGGCCGCCGTGACGGTGGCGGGCAGCGGCTGCGCCAGGAATCCCGTCAGCGGCCGGCCGGAGGTGACCCTGGTGTCCGCCGAGCAGGAACGGCGGATGGGACAGGAGGAAGCGGAGAAGGTCGAGACCCAGATCGGCCTGCTCGACGACGCCAGGCTCACGGCGTACCTCGAGGCGCTGGGCCAACGGCTGGCCCGGGAGTCGCCCCGTCAGGACGTCGCCTATCGATTTCATATCGTGGACATGACCGAGCCCAACGCCTTCGCCCTGCCCGGCGGCTACATCTACGTCTCCCGCGGCTTGCTGGCCCTGATGAACGCCGAGGACGAGCTGGCCGGCGTGGTCGGCCACGAGATCGCTCACGTGGCCGCCCGGCACAGCGTCCAGCGGATCTCCAAGCAAGGCCCCATCGCGGCGCTGTTCGGGATCGCCTCCGGCATCGCGGGTCTGGTCGTCCCGCTGGCCGGAGACGTCATCGGGGGCATCGGCGATCTCACCCAGAGCCTCATCTTCGCACCCTACAGTCGCAGCCAGGAGACGGAAGCGGATCGCGTCGGCCAGGACATCGCGGCGCGGGCCGGGTGGGATCCGGCCGCGCTGTCAAAGTCGCTCACCGCGTTGGGCCGGGAAGCCGACCTGATGAGCCAGGTGCCCCGCCGGCCCAGCTTCTTCGACTCGCATCCGGCCACTCCCGATCGGGTGGCGAGGACCGCGGAGCACGCCCGGACGTCGACGCGCGCGAGTCGACCGCCCCTCAGCGCCTCGGCCGCGGCGTTCGTCGCCCGTCTGGACGGCCTGGTGGTTGGCCCGCGGGCCGCGCGCGGCGTGATCGTGGGCCGGACGTTCGTCCATCCCGCCGCGAACGTCTTCATCGAGTTCCCCGAGAAATGGGCGGTGCAACAAACGCCGGACAAGGTGCTCGCCGTCTCGCCGGACCGCGAGGCGGCCGTGCTGCTTCGCGCCGCCGGAAAAGGACAGGATCCCCTGGACGGGGCCCGCGCCCTCGAGAAGGCGACGAAATCTCCCATCGTGGCCGGGACCGAGCGCATCACCATCAACGGCTTGCCGGCGGCGCACACGGGGCTCGAGGCCGACGGCAAGGTGGGCGTCGATCTGACCTGGATCGCCCACGGGGGAACCATCTTCCAGGTGGTCGGCCTCGCCCCCCGACAGCGGTTCGCCAGCGTTCGTCCCACCCTTGCGGCGGTGACCCGGACGTTCAGGCCCCTCACCGCGACTGAACGCGCCGGCGTCACGGAGCGGCGGATACGCCTGATCACGGCTCGGGCCGGCGAAACGATCGAAGCGCTGGCGAGCCGATCGCGCTCGGCCTGGACCAAGGAGGAGCTTGCCGTGGCCAATGGTCTGGCCGTGAGCGATCGGCTCACGGCCGGTCAAGTGATCAAGGCGGCCATCGCCGAGCCCTATCAGCCCGGGCCGGCACGATGACCGGTCCCGCCTCGCCTCAGGGCGGCGGGGCCACCACGTCCTCGTAGCGGTGCCGCCCGGTGATCAGGCCCGCGTGCTGGAAGACGTCCAGCGTCACCTCGAACGCCGGGCGGGTGATCTCGACGTGGGGCGTCCAGCAGCCGAGCTTCTGGTAGGCGGCGATCGTGGCCGCCACCACGTGGCCGACGCCGTCGTGTTCGAGCTGCTGGGGGGCGGGCCCCGGCTGATGGATGTACGCGATCGAATGCGCAGGCGAGAACCCTTCCTCCTGCAGAAAGCCGCCGGCGATGGTGGCGATCAGCGGCGTGTAGAAGGCGGAGAAGCGAGTGAACTGGATGTTGATCTGGTCGCTCGCTCATGGTTCACCTCGGACCACGGTTGACGACACCTGGTGATCAGGCGATTCTAGCGCACGGAGGACAGCATGTACGCCCGAGCCCGCCTGACTCTCCTGGCCCTCGCCGTCGGCGTGGTCTTGCTGCAGCCGGCGCCGAGCGTCGGGCAGACGACGAGCCAGGACCTGAACCGGAAGGTCAACGAAGCCGTCGCGGCGATCAAGAGCTATGCCGCCGAGCGCAAGAACGACGCCGTCGCGTACGGACAGAAGCTGCTCAGCGAGTTCGACCAGAAATACAAGGAGCTGGAGAAGAAGGCGGCCCGTGCCACCGGCGAGGCCAAGACGGAGTTAGAAAAAGAGCTGAAGGCCTTGAAGGCCAAACGCAAGCAGGCGGCCAGGAAGCTCGACGAGCTCGGCAAGGCGTCCGGGCAGTCGTGGGACAGGATGAAGCGCGACTTCGCCGACGCCTATCGCGAGCTGCAGGAGCTGTACGACAGGGTCGTGGCCAGCCTGAAGACCTGAGCGTCAGCTGCGCGCGTAGCGACGCACGAAGTCCTCGTCGACCGTGATGCCCAGCCCCGGCCGATCGGGGATCTCGACGTGGCCGTCCACCACCGCGAAGGTCTCGTGGACGAGCTCGTGGAGCAGCGGGTTGGCCCCCAGCGAGTACTCCAGGATGAAGCCGGCGCTCTGGCTGGCCGCCAGCGCGGTGCCGGCCGCGAAGGCCGGGGCGCCGGACCACAGGTGGGGGGCCAGGCGGAGGTTGAAGGCCGAGGCGATGGCGCCGATGCGCAGGCCCTCGGTGAGGCCGCCGGCGATGGCCAGATCGGGCTGGAGCACATCGGCGCCGCGCAGCTCGGCGATCTCCCGGAAGTCGTGCCGCGTGAAGTCGCTCTCACCGGTGGCGATGGGGACGGCCGAGGCCCGGCGCACCTCGGCGAGCCCGGCCTTGTCGTCGGCCGTGACCGGCTCCTCCAGCCAGTAGAGGTCGCACTCCTCGACCATCCGACAGAAGGCCTTGGCCTCGGCCACCGTCCACGTCCCGTGGGCGTCGGCCATGAGCTTGATGTCCGGGCCGAGGGCCTTGCGCGCGGCACGGACCCGGGCGGCGGAGCGGTGCGGCTCGCCGTCCATCACGCCCACGCGCATCTTGACGGCCCGGAACCCGCCCTTTTCCACGTAGCCGAGCAGCTGCTCGCCGATGCGCGCTTCATCGGCCCAGCCGCCGGAGGCGTAGGCCGGCATGCGCTCGGCCCGGCGGCCGCCGAGCAGGCGCCAGACGGGGGCGCCGAGCGACTTGCCGAGCAGGTCCCAGAGGGCGATGTCGACGCCGGCGATGGCCGAGATCGACAGGCCCCGGCGCCCGAGCTGGGGCAGGCCGTGCCCGCGGGCGATGGCATAGCCCTGGCGCGGCGTGTTGTACATCACGTCCCAGAGGCGGCTCACGTCGCGCGGATCCTGGCCGAGCAGCAGCGGGGCGAGGTCGTGGTTGATGATGGCGGCCAGCCCGTGCGACGACGCCGCGCTGCCCACGCCGGCCTTGGCCTCGCCCCAGCCCACGAGCCCGTCGTCCGTGGCGACCTTCACGACGACGGAGTCGAAGGAGGCGGCCCGGCCGAAGTCGCTGGTGTGCTGGCGCTCGTACGGGATGGGCACGTGCACCCACGTGGCGTGGACACCGGTGATCTTCACGGGCCCAGGGTAGAGTGCGCGCCGGGCGGGCGCAACCGACAAGCTGCAGAGGGCCAGCGGATGCGCTACACTCTTGCCTTCAGAAAAACCGTAAACAGCTTCGTCAACGTAAGGGAGGGGGCAAACATGGCTGTACGCATCGGCGACGAGGCGCCGGACTTCACGGCGGAGACCACCCAGGGCAAGATCCGCTTCCACGAGTGGATCGGGGACAGCTGGGTCATCCTGTTCTCGCATCCCAAGGACTTCACGCCAGTCTGCACGACCGAGCTGGGCTACATGGCGGGCCTCAAGCCGGAGTTCGACAAGCGCAACACCAAGATCATCGGCCTGTCCGTCGATCCCGTGACCGACCACCAGGCATGGTCCAAGGACATCCAGGAAACCCAGGGCCACGCCGTGACCTACCCGATGATCGGCGACGCCGACATGACGGTCGCCAAGCTCTACGACATGATCCACCCCAACGCGATCCCGGGGAAGCGGACGGCCGTCGACAACGCGACCGTGCGCACCGTGTTCGTCATCGGACCCGACAAGAAGGTGAAGGCCACGCTGGCCTATCCCATGAGCACCGGCCGGAACTTCGACGAGGTGCTGCGCCTGCTCGATTCCTGCCAGCTCACGGCCAAGCACGTGATCGCCACGCCGGTGAACTGGAAGCCGGGCCAGGACGTCATCATTCCGACGTCGGTGTCCGATGAGGACGCCAAGAAGAAGTACCCGCAGGGCTTCAAGACGCACAAGCCGTACCTGCGGACCGTGGCCCAGCCGAAGTAATCCGCGCGGGCGGAACGAAGGGTGCCCGACCGGCGCCCTCGTTCCGCCCCCGTTTCACGACTACCCGCCCGGCCTGACCCAGCCGCCGTGGACCGGGTAGTGCGAGCAGATGAACTCCACGAAGGCCGGCCGGCCTTTGGCGTTTTCGACGAAGGCGCGCTTGAGGGCCGGGATGATCTCGGACGGCTCGCGCACGTCCTCGCCGTGAAAGCCCACCGCCCGCGCCATCGCCGACATGCACGCCGACGAGTGCTCGGACACCTGCCACGTGTACGGGTCGTGACCCGCGCCCCAGAAGCCCGGCCCGTAGCCGGAGTAGCCGCCGTTGTTGATGTGCAGGGTGGTGATCCCGATCTTGTAGCGGGCCACCGCCTCGAAATTGCCCATCATGTAGCAGACGCCGGCATCGCCGGTGATGTGCACGCACTGGCGGTCGGGGTAGGCCAGCTTGGCGGCGGCGGCGCCGGCCAGGCTGAACCCCAGCGTGGACACGTTGCCCCAGCCCAGGTAGCCCCGGGGGATGTGGGCCTCGTACACGGTGCTGGTCTGATCCCTGGTGTTCCCCGAGTCGGCGGTGACGAAGGAGCTCTTGGGGTCGAGCACCTTCATGAGATCGCCCAGCACCCGGTAGGGGTTGATGGGCGTCTCGTTGGACTCCATCAGCGGGCGGAACTTGGCCCGGAACTCCTCCCTGGCCGCGCGGATCTCGGCCAGCAGCTCCGGCTTTTTCGGCGCCCCGCCCGTCCGCCTGGCCAGCTCGTCCGTCAGGGCCTGCAGGCTCAGCTTGGCGTCGCCGATCACGGCATGACGCGTCTCGTAGCTGCGGTTGATGTCCAGGGTGTCCACCGTGCACTGCACGATGGTCTTCCGGTCGGCGTCGGGCACGGCGTGGCTGAACCGGTTGGGGAAGAGGCTCCCGCCGATCGAGAAGAGCAGGTCGCAGCCGCGCAGGAAGCGCTCGGCCACCGAGCCCCGCACGCCCACCGACAGCGCATGGTGCTCGGGGAAGGCGCTCTTGCCCTTCAGCGTCGTCAGCACCGGCACCTGGGCCAGCTCGGCGAACTGCAGCAGCTCGGCCGTGGCGTCGGCGTAGAGGACGCCCTCGCCCACGTACAGCAGCGGGTTCCGGGCGGCCAGCAGCGCCTTGATGGCCGCCTTCACGTCGTCGGGGTCGGGTCCGGACCGCCAGCCCTTGACCGGCGCGTACGGATGCTCGTCGTCGTCGTATTCGCCGAGGTCGCGAGGCACCAGTAGCAGCACCGGGCCGGGACGGCCGGAGCGGAGGTGGGTGAAGGCCCGGCGCACATACGCGGGGACGAGCTCGGCGCGGTCGATCTCACCGACCCACTTGGTGACCGAGCGGAACGCGCCGGCCATGTCGAAATGCGTGTGCCGGCTGGCGCCCTGGCCCAGGCCCTCGGCGATCACCAGCAGGGGCGAGGAATCCTCCCAGGCCTGGCCGATGGCGCCGTACGCCATCTGGATCCCCGCCGCGTTGAGGCCGGCCATCACGGTGCACACGCCGATCTGCTTGCCGCAGGTCACCCGGGAGAAGGCATCGGCCACGGCGACGGCGAACCGCTCCTCGCCCATCATGAGGATGGGCACCCCCTCCTCGCCGAGGGCGTTGTTGACGGGACTGGTGGGATAGCAGCTCACCCAGGGAATGCCCTCGGCCTTGAGGATCCGGGCCAGGCCGTTCGTCGCCTTGACTTTCATGGACGTCGCCTCCTCGTCGATCCGGTGCGGGCTTCCTGGTACCCCGGGCACGAGGCGGTGTCAAGAACCGGTTCGCTTGACAAAGCTGCGCCTGGCTGGCTAGAGTCCGGTCTACACTCGCTGGCCTGTCGGCGCTCGGCTCGGCAGGAGGGCTACTCCTGAAACGGCATGAGGAGGAAATCGATGAAGCGAACTCTACTGGGCTTTGTCGTCGCGGCGATGGCCGTGGTTCTCCTGGCCCCGGGTTGGCCGGCCACGCCCGCCGAGGCGGCCGACAAGCTCCGCATCGGCGTCCACCGGGCCATCATGGGGTCCTTCGACGTGGTGGCCGACCGCAAGGGGTACTGGAAGGAGGAAGGGCTGGACTACACGGTCCAGTACTTCAAGCAAGGCAAGCTCATGCGCAACGCCGTCATCCAGGGCAACCTGGACACCGGCACGACGGGCTTCTCCCCCTTCGTGACGGCCGTCTCGAAGGGGGCCAAGGTGACCGGGGTCGGCGTGACGACGGAGATCTGCGCCACGTCCGGGCGGATCATGGTCCCCAAAGACTCGCCCGTTAAGAGCGTTGCGGACCTCAAGGGGAAGACGTTCGCGACCCTCGACGGGACGAGCACGGACATCGCCTTCCGGTCGAAGATCCTGCCGAAGCACGGCCTCAAGGTGGATGACCTGAAGTACCTCAACGTCGTGGCCACGGAGCGGGTGGCGGCCATCGTCGCGGGGAACGCGGACGCGGCCCTCATCGGCGACCCGCAGGCCGAGATCGCCGTGCAGAAGGGACTGGTCCGGGAGCTTGAGAACCTCTGCCAGGTGGATCGGACCCGCATGATGCACATCGGGAACCCCCAGACCCTGGCGAAGAACCGCGAGCTCATGGAGAAGTATTTCAAGGGCTGGCTCAAGGCGCACAAGCTGCTCAAGGAGAATCCCGAGGAGTACGCCAAGGTGTACCACCAGGCGCTGCAGGAGGTGGGCGACAAGACGGCCTACGAGGTTGTCCTGGCGGTCATCAAGCGCCTGCCCTCCAGCCCCTTCCTCACCGACCTGACGCGGCAGGACCTGCAGGACATCGCGAAGACGCAGGTGGGGCTCGGCTACATCAAGGACTACCCCGATTTCGCGAAGGGCTACAGCCAGGACGACTCCCTCCTCCGCAAGGTCGCCAAGGAGATGGGGTTCGAGGTTCCGGCCAACTGACGCTCGGCCGCCGCGTCTGCAACAACAAAGGCCCCGGGGGGGACCCCCGGGGCCTTTTCCGTTCCCGGGCGCGCGGGCGGCCCGCTCTCAGGACCTCCTGCCCTGCGCTCCCATCGCCTCCATCATCCCCCACCGGACGAGGGTGCGGCTCTCGATGGGCTGGAAAAGGATCCTCTCGAGCCCGTAACCGAAGGCCCCGAGCACGGCGAGCGCCACCATCATGAACGCGATGTCGAGGAACTCCTGGCCGTGGAGGAAGATGGCCGCCGACAGCCCCGTATCGATACCCGAGAAGAACTCGGCGGCCACCCCGGCCCGCCAGGCGCGCGCCATGCCGATGCGGAGGCTGCTCATGATCATCGAAAGGGAGCCCGGCAGCACGACCGTGCGGAAGATAGTGATCTTGGACGCGTTCATGGACTGCGCCGCCCGGATCCAGATCGGGTTCACCGTCTTGACGCCCGTCCACACCCCGAACGCTATCGGGATGAAGACGGCGAAGGAGACGACGATGATGACGGTGGAGTTGCCGAGCCCGAACCAGATGGTGGCGAGCGGCACCCAGACCAGGGCCGGGATAGGGAGCACGACCGCGAGGAGCGGCACGAAGAACGACTCCCAGAAGGAGTACCGCCCCATCAGGATGCCGATGGCGACGCCGAGGACAGCTCCGATTAAGAACGCGAGAAGCAGGCGCCAGCCCGTGGCGAGGGTGTGTTGGAGGATCTCGCTCTGCCCGAGATAGTAGAAGTAGTCGAGGAAAGTGAGGCGCGGCTCCTCCTGGAGCGCCTTCATGAGGGGGCCCGCGACGAGCTCCCAGGCCCGGATGGAGATGTCCTCCAAGGTCGGGAAGAGCTGCCCCAGGTTGTGTCTCCTCTGCGCGTACCAGGCGGCAAGCTCCCAGAATGTTAGGACGGCGAGGAAGGGATACACGACGCGGAGCCTGACCCAGATGGAAACGACCTGCTTCCTGGGGGGGCCGAGATCGAGGTCCAGCGGGGCGGCCGCGGTCTCGGTGATTCGCATAGGCTCCCCTTCCCCTTCTCAGGCTTCGCGGATCAGTTGGTCGAGCTTCCGCTGGATGTCGACGAACTCCGGCGAGAGCGCCTCCCGCGGCCGGGGCAGGGTCACGGTGAGGACCTCCCGGATGCGGCCGGGCCGCGGGAGGAAAACCACGACGCGGGTACCCAGGTAGACGGCTTCGCTCAGGTTGTGGGTGACGTAGACGACCGTTTTCTTGGTCTTCTGCCACACGTCCACCGTGAGCTCCTGGAGCTCCTCGCGCGTCTGGGCGTCGAGGGCGCCGAAGGGCTCGTCCATCAGAAGCACCTGGGGGTCGAACGCCAGGGCGCGGGCCACCGCCACGCGCTGACGCATGCCGCCGGAGAGGTTGTGGGGATAGAAGTCGGCGAACTCCTCGAGCCGGACGAGCCGCAGCAGATCGCGCGCGATCTGCTTGCGCTTGTCGGCTGGCACCCGGCGGACCTCGAGGCCGTACTCCACGTTCTTGCTCGCGGTCCGCCAGGGGAAGAGGGCGTATTCCTGGAACACGACCCCCTTGTCGTAGTCCTCCGTCAGCGGCTTGCCTTCCATCAGGATCTGGCCGGAGGTGATCTCGACGAAGCCGGCGAGGATATTGAGGAGGGTCGTCTTGCCGCATCCGGACAGCCCGACCAGGCAGAGGAACTCGCCGTCCTCGATGTCGAGGTTGACGTTCTCCAAAGCGTGCACCTTCCGCTCGGGGGTGTCGTAGATCTTGCGGAGGTTCTTGATCTGGATTCTTGTCGGCATCAGCAAATAGCGTCCTCAGGTGGCGGACTTCCCAAAACAACAAACAACCGCTTTTTTCCTGTACGGGGTCGGAATCCTACCAAATTTTCTCCTTTTTCGAAAGCAACCGTCCCGCGCGGAGGCTTCGCTTCCGCCGGGCGGGGCCGCCGGGCCCGGCCGGAGAGGGGAGGTCTTTTTCCCGGTGGAGCCTCGGGCCTTTTCCCCTCCAGGCGTTTTCTGCTAGTATTCGAGCCTCGGGTCCGCGCCGCCCGGGCTCTCGTCTTTTTACTCCTCTCTGGGAGAGGAAGCAGGCGTCAAGCGAGGAAACATGGCCCAGGAACAAGCCCAGCCCATCGCGTTCCCCGCGCTCCTGCAGGGTTCTCAGGCGAAAATTGCCCTCTTCCTGACGAAGCTCCGCCCCATCCTTCCCTTCGTCGTAGTCCTCGCGCTCTGGCAGTTCGCCGCCATGCAGGCGACGGGCGGCCTCAAGCTGCTCTTTCCGACGCCTCTCGCGGTGTTGATCCGCGCGTGGGAGCTCACCTTCCATCCGCTCTTCACCGCATGGATGGCGGGAGAGGTCCAGGGGCTGTCCGACTTCCTGACCTACCTCGGGAAGGGCGCCCTCTGGTGGCACTTCCTGGCCACCGCCTGGAGACTTCCCTTCTCGTTCATCACCGCCGCGGTTGTCGGGGTGATCCTCGGCCTAATGATGGGCCGTTCCTCCTTCTGGGAATCGTTCTTTGTTCCCCTGATCGCATTCGTGACACCCATCCCCGCCCTGGCGTGGACCCCCATCGCCGTCATCTGGTTCGGCCTGGGCGATCGGACTGTCATCATTGTTTCAACCATCGCAGCGGCCCTCCCCATAACCCAGGCCGTGTGGATCGGCGTGAAGACGATCAACCCGGTGTGGGTCCGGGCGGCGCGGTCCATGAACGCGAGCAAGCTGAAGATCTTCCGTACCGTCGTCCTCCCCGGCTCGCTGCCGATGGTGCTGGGCGGCCTGCGCCTCGGCCTGGGCCGCGCGTGGATCGCCCTGGTCGGCGCCGAGGCCCTCGCGGGCCTCCGCTGGGGGCTCTCGGCCGGCATCTTCGACTCGGTGGAGTACCTGGACGTCCCCTTCATGCTGGTGTCCATCGCCACGCTCGGCCTGTTCGGCTACCTGCTGGGCGAGAAGGTCCTCTTCCAGCCCCTCGAGCGCCGCACCGTGGTCAAGTGGGGGATGATGGAGGCCATCGGCGCCCAAAACAAGAAGGTGTAGGGCGCGGAACGGCCTGGGCCGGGCCCGCCCGGCGCATGTTGCGGTCCAAAGGAGCGATATGCGTAGCATCGACATCCACGCGCACCTCACTCCCCAGTGTTTCTGGCGGGCGACCGAGAACGGCGGCGACTGGCACAGCATCCGGCGTGAGAAGGACGCCCGCGGCACCGAAGTGGCCCTGGTCGGGGACAGCCGGCAGCCGCTGCCGCCCCGGGCGCGCTGGACGCCCGAGGAGCGCCTGGCCGACATGGATTCGCTCGGCGTCGACGTCCACGTCGTCTCGCCCTACGTGGGGTTCTACAACTACCACCTCCCGGTCAAGACGACCCAGGCCACCGCTCGCGCCATCAACGACGAGATCAGCGAGATGGTGCGGGCGCGGCCGCAGCGGTTCGCCGGGCTGGGCACGCTCGCCATGCAGGACGTGAAGGCCGCCATCGCCGAGCTGGAACGGTGCCTGGCCCAGCTCGGGCTCAAGGGGGCCGAGATCAACGACCACGTCAACGGGCGGACCCTCGACGATCCCGAGTACCGTCCCTTCTGGCGGGCCGCCGAGCAGATGGACGCCGTGATCTTCTTCCACCAGGCCATGGAGACCGTGGTGAGCGCGCGCAGCAAGCGGTATCACCTGCCCAACAGCATCGGCAATCTCGCCGACCGGGCGGTGACCTTCGCCACGCTGGTCCACGGCGGCGTCATGGACGAGTGTCCGAACCTCAAGATCGTGCTCGGCCACGGGGGCGGGTACACCTGCTACGGGATCGGTCGCATGGACCACGCCTGGAAGGTGCGCGCGGAGGCCCGGGTCAACATCGCCCAGCCCCCGAGCGCCTACCTCTCGCGCTTCTACTACGACTGCATCGTGTACACGGAAGAAGCCCTGCGCTATCTCATCGACACGGTGGGCGTCGAGCGCGTGGTGTTCGGCACCGACTGGCCCTACGACATGGCCCTGGACTGGCCGGTGGCCTGGATCCTCGGCATGAAGAGCCTCACCCAGGATGAGAAAGAGGCGATCCTGTACCGGAATCTGGAATCGTTACTGAAGATCTGACGAGGGAACGGCCATAGACATCGGCTGCCAGCTTCCCATGGTGCCGACGCGCGAGGCGCTCACGACGTTCGCGCGCGCGGCCGAAGGCCATCGGATGGCCTCGCTCTGGGTCAGCGACCACGTCGTCATTCCCTACGACTCGTCCGGCTATGGGCGTGGCGGCCGCTTCCATCATCCGCCGGACAAGCCGTACCTGGAGCCGGTGAGCCTCCTGGCCGCCGCCGCGATGTGCACGGACCACGCGCGGTTGGGGGCCTCGGTGTTCATTCTCGGTCACCGCCATCCCGTGGTGATGGCCAAGATGCTGGCCACCATCGACGCCCTGTCGGGCGGGCGGCTGATCTGCGGGGTGGGCGTCGGCTGGTGGAAGCAGGAGCTGGAGATCCTGGGGGCACCGTTCCACGCCCGCGGCCGTCAGGCCGACGAGATCCTCCGCATCTTCAAGACGCTGTGGACGTCCGACGACCCTCGCTTCGAGGGCGAGTTCTTCCGCTTCCGCGATCTCGGGTTTGCGCCCAAGCCGGTGCAGAAGCCCCATCCGCCTATCTGGGTGGGTGGCGACAGCCCGGGGGCCTTCCGGCGAGTCGTCGCTCTCGGCGACGGCTGGCACGCCTCGGGCAAGACGCCGGCGGAGATGCGCAACCGCATGGCGCGGATCCGGGAGCTGGCCGAAGCCGCCCGGCGCCCGTGGGAGTCCATCACCATCTCGCTGCGCTTCGGGCTGAGCGAGGAGCTCGTCCGCCAGGGTCCGCAGGCCGTCGTCGATCTGTTCGGCGAGTACGAGCGCCTGGGCGTCGCTCACCTCATGGTCGACTTTCGCCGCGACGAGCTGGGGCGCATGCTGGAGCTGCTCGATTTGCTCGCCACGAAGATCCGGCCGGGGGTGTAGGGGGTCGTTGCTGATGCGATCGAGCCCCTGGCTCGATCGAGACGTGAATGGGGGGTATGGGGGGCCATATCGGGGCCCCCCATCTCCATAATCCCATCTATCTAATATCGTCGCCCCACCGATATTCCCGCGTGAGCTCGTCGAGCCGGGCCTGCAGATCGGGGTCGAGCATCGTCTCCACCGCCGGCAACACGTCGTCCAGCTGCTCCGGCCGGCTGGCCCCGACGATCGGCGCCGTGACGACGGGATTCGCCAGCACCCAGGCCAGCGCCAGTCGCGTCAGGGACAGGCCGGCCTCCTTGGCCAGGGGCTCCAGCGCCGCCACGGTCGCGAACTCCCGGTCGTGCCAGTAGCGCTCCTGGTAGCGGGGGCCGGCCCGGTCGAGAGCGAACCGCGTGCCGGGCGTCGGCCCGATCTCGCGGCGATGCTTGCCGGTGAGGAATCCGCCCGCCAGGGGATTGTAGGGGATGACGCCGAGGCCTTCCTCCTGGCAGAGCGGCAGCAGCTCGCGCTCGATTTGGCGGAAGAGCAGGTTGTAGCGGGGCTGCACGCAGTCGAACCGGGCCAGGCGGAGGAGCTCGCTGCGGCCCAGCGCCCGGGCCACCTGCCAGGCGAAGAAGTTCGAGCAGCCGATGTAGCGAGCCTTGCCGGCCCGCACGATGTCGTCGAGGGCGCGCAGGCTCTCGTCGATCGGCGTGGCGTCGGGGTGATGGAGCTGGTAGAGATCGACGTAATCGGTTCCCAGGCGCCGCAGCGAGCCCTCGATGGCGTCGAGCAGGTGCTTGCGGGAGTTGCCGCGGTCCCAGGGCCGCGCGCTGGTGGCCCCGAAGCCCTTCGTGGCCAGGACGACCTCGTGGCGCCGGCCGCGGAGCCACCGGCCCAGGATCTCCTCGGTGCGTCCCACCGTGTCGAGCCCGCCCCCCAGGGGATAGACGTCGGACGTGTCGAGGAACGTGATGCCGCCGGCGACGGCGCGATCCAGGATCTTGACCGACGTGGCCTCGTCGCACTGCCGCCCGAAGGTCATGGTGCCCAGACAGAGCCGAGAGACGGTGAGGCCGGTACGACCGAGGGTGACGTGGCGCATGGCGGGGTGATTCTACCCTGGTAGAATCGCTCGCCGATGATCGATCTGCCCCTGACCGGCCTCCTGGTCCTCGACCTCACCCGCGTGCTCGCCGGACCGTATTGCACCCGGCTGCTCGCCGATCTGGGGGCCCGCGTGATCAAGGTCGAGCGCCCCGGCGACGGCGACGATCAGCGGCGCAACTATCTGCAGCTCGAGCCGGGCCGGCGCGACCAGAGCACGTACTTCATCCGGGTGAACGCGGGGAAGGAGAGCGTGGCCGTCGACCTCTCACGGCCCGAGGGCCAGGCGGTCGTCCGTGATCTGGCCCGACGAGCCGACGTGATGGTGGAGAACTTCATGCCCGGCGTCGTGGCCAGGCTCGCCTGCGACTACGACAGCATGCGGGTCGTCAAGCCGGACCTGATCTACTGCTCGATCTCGGGCTTCGGCCAGACGGGGCCCTGGCGGGCCCGCCCGGCCTTCGCCCACATCGTCAACGCGATCTCCGGCCTCATGCACCTGGAGCAGGGCGAGGAGGCGGCGCCGCGCGCCTCGAATTTACAGGCCGCCGACGTGCTGGCCGGCACCCACGCCGCGGCGGCGATCATGAGCGCGCTCATCCGGCGGGCGCGGACCGGGCAGGGGGCGCATCTCGACGTCTCCATGCTGGAGGCGCTGGTGGCCGCCGACAGCACGACGTACCCGGCGGTGCTCAACGGCGGCGAGGAATACGGCAATCCCCGTCCGGGAATGATCGTGGGGCGGGTGGGGGGGCGTCACGTGGCTCTGCAGTTCGTGGGCGCCGAGCACCTGTGGCCGCGGCTTCTGGCCCTCGTGGGACGCCCCGACCTCGAGCGCGATCCCCGCTTTGCCAGTGCCGAGCAGCGGCGGGCGAACTGGCGCGAGCTCCGCGCCATCATCGAGGCCTGGCTGGCCACCTTTCCCACGAGCGAGGCCGCGCTGAGCGCGCTCGCCGCCGCCCGCATTCCCTGCGCGCCGGTGCTGCGTCCGGCCGAGGTCGTGGCCTCCGAGCATCTCGCCGAGCGCCAGTTCTTTCCGGCCGTGCCGCATCCCACGCGGGGAGCGGTGCGGGTGACGGCGAGCCCGTATCACCTCGACGGCCAGCCCGTGCAACCCCGGGCGGGGGCCCCGTATCGTGTGGGCGAGCACACGCGGAGCGTGCTGGGCGAGCTGGTCGGTTACTCCGCCGACCGCATCGAAGCGCTGCTCAGCGCGGGCATCATCGGGGCCGCCCCGCCCGACCGTGCCGTCCCTCAGGCGAAGCGATAGCGTCCCTCCCCGCCGACCGCGCGGCGTATCGCGAGGGCGTCCTGTTCCTCGTCATCGTCGTCCTGGCCTGGGGCCTGACGTGGCCGGTGAACAAGCTGATTCTGCAATCCCTGTCTCCGCTCTGGATGATGGCGCTGCGCTCGGCCATCGCCACCCTCGCCCTGTTCGCCATCTCGATCGCCCTCGGCCGTTTGGCGCTGCCGCCCCGGGCCGACCTGCCGGTGCTGCTCAGCATCACCCTGCTCCACATGGTGGGCTTCGCCGTGCTGGCGGCGTGGGGGTTGCGGCTGGTGCCGACCGGACGCTCGGTGGTGCTGGCCTACACGACGCCGCTGTGGGTCATCTGCGGGGCCGTCGTCTTCTTGCGGGAGCGGCTCACGCCCAGGCGTGTGATCGGCGTGGTAATCGGTCTCCTCGGCCTGCTCGCCCTGTTCAATCCCGGCGAGTTCGACTGGACCAGCCGCGACGTGATCCTGGGCAACGGCGCCATCATCCTCGCCGCGGTCCTGTGGGCGGCCAGCATCCTGCACATCCGCGGCCACCGCTGGCAGTCGAACCCCTTCGATCTCGTCCCCTGGGAGATGCTGCTGGCGTCGGCGATTCTGATCCCGGCAGCCCTCGCCTCCGGCCCGCCGGCCGCCCAATGGAACGGCCGGCTTGCCGCGCTGCTCCTGTACGCGGGCATTCCGGGGACGGCTGTCGCCTACTGGGCGACCGCCGTGGCCAGCCGCAACCTGCCCCCGGTCACCACCGCGCTCGGCCTGCTCAGCACGCCCGTGGTCAGCGTGGCCGCGGCGACGCTGTGGCTGGGCGAGCCGCTCACGCTGCCGCTCGTCGTCGCCATCGCGCTCATCCTCGGCGGCATTGCTATCGGGGTGACCGATTACATGGGGGGCTCCGGGCGCCCCCCAAGCCCCCCAACGCTCGGGGCGTCCCGGCTCAGCCGTGACGCCCCTCGATGACGCGCGAGGCTAGGCCTCGGGGGGCCGGCGGGCCTTCCAGTCGGTGGCCTGTTCGTGGGCCCAGCCGACGCGCAAGACGGTGGCCTCGTCCCCGGGATGGCCGAGGATCTGAAGCGACGTGGGCAGGCCGGTCGCGGTGAACCCGTTCGGCACGGCCAGGGCGCACAGCCCCAGGTAGTTGCCCGCGCGGGTGAAGTGCGCTGCCGTGCCGGACTGGTCCACCTCGGCGATGGGTACCGCCGCCGTCTGGGTCGTCGGCGTCAGCAGCGCATCGGCGTCGGCCATGGCGGCCGCGAACTCCCGGCGTCGCTCGTCGCGCTCGGCCAGCGTCATCAGGTAGTCACGGGCGGAGATGTTGCGCCCGAGCTGGATGCGAGGACGCACGTGCGGGTCGACCGGCAGGCTCGTGTCGTCGACCAGGTGGCCGACGAAGCGATAGCCTTCGGCGCCGATGATGCGCCCGGTGGCCGCCGCGTAATCGCTGAACCGATGGGGGAGCGGCGGGCGCACGATGCGCGCGCCGAGCCTGGCCAGCGTCTCGACCGAGGCGTCGTAGGCGGCCAGCACCTCGTCGGCCACGCCGGCGCGCTCGGCATCCGGCATGGCGGCCAGCCGAAGCCCGGCGACGCCGCGGCGCAGGGTCGGCAATGGATCGGCAGGCGTCCAGACCAGCGTCTGGGGATCGCGCGGATCGGGCCCGTTCAGCACGCGAAAGATCAGGGCGGCGTCCTCGACCGACCGGGCGAGCGGGCCGGGCGTGTCGAGCGTCGTGCTGAGCGGCAGGACGCCGTACGTGCTGATGCGGCCCGCCGTCACCTTCAGGCCGACCACGCCGCACCACGAGGCGGGCAGCCGGACCGAGCCACCCGTGTCCGTGCCGATAGCCACCGGGGCCAGGCCCGCGGCCACGGCCACACCCGAGCCGCTGGACGAGCCACCGGGCGTGCGGTGCACGGCCGGATCCCAGGGGTTCCACGGCGTGCCCATGTGCGTGTTGGTCCCGAAGCTGCCCATCGCGAACTCGACCGTGTGCGTCTTGCCGATCACGATCATGCCGGCGGCGATGAGGCGCTCGGCCAGCGTGGCCGTCACGGGCGAGACGCGATCTTGCCAGACCTTGGAGCCGCCGGTGGTCACGCGCCCCTGCAGATCCACCAGATCTTTGAGTCCGATGGGCACGCCGTGCAGCGGGCCGACGCGATGCCCGGCACGGATGGCCTTGTCGGCCGCCTCGGCGGCCAGCCGCGCGTCGGCTTCGTAGACGGCGATGTAGGCGTGGAGCGCCGGATTGCGCTTGTGGATGCGGTCGAGCAGCGCCGTCACGGCGTCGACGGGAGACAGTGTGCGTTCAGCAAAAGCACGGGACAGCTCGGCGACGGTGGCCCAGATGGGATCGATCCGGCTCATGCGAAGCCCTCCTCTCGGGACGTTAGCCCGCCGCCGTCGGCCGGGCGGTGGCGAGCAGCAGCCCCGCCCGGCGGATGCGCTCGACGTCGAAGGGCGGCGGGACGAGCAGGATCAGCCGATCGACGCCGACGCGCTCGAGCAGGTGCCGGGCGCGCGTGTCGGCCTGGAGCCAGCGCTCCTCCAGTCCTGCGAAGACGGTGATGAGAAACGTCGAGGCGTCACGCCCCGCTGCGGCATGGGCATCCCGCGCGCGGCGGACGAGATCGCCGAGCTGGGGGTGGAGCGCCTGCGTGTTGAATCCATCGGCATGGGCGCCGGCGATGGTCGCCATCCTCGGCCCGAAGCCACCCACGATGATGGGCGGTGCCGGATCGGGCCGCAGAAACCCGTGCTCCCCGGACCAGAGCCGCCGCATGAGGCCGATGGCCTCGACCACGCGTCGCGCGCGGACGTCGTCGCGGTCGACGGTCGTCCCCAGGACTTCCTGTTCCACGGCGTAGGGCGTGTGGCGGCTTCCCCCGGCGCCCAGCCCCAGGAGCAGACGGCCGCGCGACACCGCCTGCAGCGTCGCCGCCATGTTCGCCAGCACGCCCGGGTGGCGGTTCGCCACGTTGAGCACGAGCGGGCCCAGCGCAATCCGCTGGGTGACTTCGGCGAGCGCGGAGAGGACCGTCCACGCCTCGGGCACGCCCGGACCTCCGTCGCCGTCGGGATCGCGGAGATGATCCCACGTCCACAGGCCGTCGAAGCCGGCCGCTTCGGCGGCGCAAGCGGCGGCGCGCATGTCGGCGTAGCGGGCGCTCATCGGGATGAGCAGCACGTCCGTCTTCATGATCGGCGCCTACTCCGGGAGGCGGGGCAGCACTTCCTTGGCGAAGAGCTTCAGGCCTTTTTCCGCCTCCGCGTGGGTCATGAAGCCCGACCGGCTGGCCATTATCAGGTGCTCGAAACGGCCCACCTTCTCCTGAAACTCCATGATCTGCCGGTACACGGTGTCGGGATTGCCGGCGAACATCAGCCCGCGCGCGATGGCCTGCTCGGCGTCGATGCCGACGAGGGCGGCGGCGTTGCGGCTGGCCGGGGCGACGCGGGCCGGCCCCGCGCCGGGCACCGGCTTCGTGCGGTAGAGCGGAGGCGCCAGCTCCGGTGGCGTCTGCCCGGGCAGGAACTTGGAATACTGCGGCGCCGACTTGAGGCTGGTGTTGAGGAACCAGAGGAGCTTGCTGCCGACGCGGATGCCCTCCTCGTCGGTGTCGCCGGTGTAGACGAAGGCCGTGTAGCCGAACCGGTCAGGCCTCGGCGCGGGCAGGCCGGCGGCGGCCCGGGCCTGCCGATAGGCGGCCCACGCGCGCTGCGTGCCCTCCACGCCACGGAAGACGAGCACGTTGATCATCCCGCGGCGGCCCAGCTCGGCCGATGTGTCCGGATCGCCCGTCGCCGCCCACAGCGGCGGGTGGGGCTGCTGCCAGGGCCGCGGCCAGATGTTCACGTGCCGATGGGTGAAGTGCTTGCCCTCCCAGCTGAACGGCCCGTCCTGGTGGGTCAGGGCCTTGAGGATCAGGTCGATCGCCTCCCAGAAGCGCTCCACGATCCCCACGGGATTCGCGTTGCCCGACGCCATCTCGGTGCCGCCGGACTTGACGAAGCCGATGTCCAGGCGCCCGCGCGAGATCACGTCGGCGGTGGCGTATTCCTCGGCCACGCGTACCGGGTCTTCCCGAACGGTGATGAGGGTGCCCAGGCTCAGGATCCGCACGCGGCTCGTCTGCCGGGCGAGGATGCCCAGGATCAGCGGGCTCGCTCCGTAGAGGCAATTGATCCCGGCGTGGTGCTCGTTGGAGACGACGTTGATCCCGATGTCGTCGCACAGCAGACACTCGTCCAGCGCCTCCTGAAACAAGTCGGCCGCGACCCGGGGATCGCAGTACAGGTTGGGCAGGCTGGCCCGCACGGAATCCACGCTGTCCAGCACATGCTGCGGGACGAAGGGATAGGGATTCTCGTTCAGGTACCAGGCCTGCATCCCTCACTCCCTCAGGAAGGCGACGACGCGCTCGACGAACCGCTCGGATTGCTCGATCTCGGGATGGTGGCCCGCGTCCTCGATGACTTCGAGCCGCGCGCCCGGGATCGCGTCGGCGTACGCGTGGCCGTAGGCCGGCGTCACCACGCGATCACTGGCGCCCCAGAGCACCAGCGTGGGCGCCGAGATCCGGGACAGCCAGCGCCGGAGCTGGGGATTGTAGAGGCACGGATGCCAGGCGTAGAGGCACAGGGCTTCCCGGTTGCGGTGGTACGTGATCACTTCGTCGTCGGACATCGCATCGAAGTCGGGCGCCCACTTGCCGGCATCGTGCCAGCTCCGCCGCTGCACTTCGGCCGGCGACGTGTTGAAGACGTCGAGGATGTCGCGGGTCTCGCGGTCGCTGATCTTGATGCCGATAGGGTCGACCAGGACGAGCCGGTCCAGCCGATGACGACATGTCGCCGCGATCTCCGCCGCGAGCCATCCCCCGAACGACAATCCCACCAGCGTCACCGGCCGGGGGCCGAGCTGCTCCAGCACCGCGAGATAGAGGTGGACCAGGTCATAGATCGTGGTGAAGTCGTCGGGCCGGGCCGACTGACCGAATCCCGGGTGCGAGGGCGCGATGACCTCGGCGTGCTGGCCCAGCAAGTCAAGAAACGGCGCGCGACGAGAGACCGTCTGCAAGCCGTGCAGCAGCAGGAGAGGACGGCCGGCGCCGCGGCGCACGACCTCGAGCTCGAGGTCGTGCACCGCGAGCCGGTCGGCGCCCGGCGCCCGCTTCGCCGTCGTCATGGCAGCCGAGTATATACCGCGCCGCGGTCAGCCACTCGGCGGCCTGCCCCTCGGCCCCGGAGATCAGCCGGTGACCCAGCCGTACCAGCGGTGGCTGGGCGTGGCCCCCTCGTCGAGATAGGCCATCTTCATCCGGCTCAGGTAGTCCTTGGGAATCTCGTTGCGCTTGGCGTTCACGTCCACACCGAAGACGCGCGCGGCGTTCAGCCCGAAGATCTGCTCCTTCACGGCGCGGCTGAGCGGTGTGTACTGGTGCCGGGTGATCAGCGCCTCGGGGATCTCGAAGCGGCGGAACGCTTCGATCTGCCACTGAGGCGTCCCATACCAGATCGAGTCGGTGCCCCACAGCACGTGATCGGCGCCGAAGGCGTCGATGATCTGGCCGAGCAGGTGGGCGCAGGCGGTGGGGTTGGTGGTGACGAGCTGGCCGAAGGTGGAGCCGAGCTCCATGTAGATGTTCTTCAGGGCCGGCTCCTTCTTCTTCATCTGGCAGAACTCGGTGGTCCAGGGGATCTCGCCCGTCGGCTTGGGCGCGGTCACGTTGAGCAAGCCCGCGTGGTAGACGAGGAAGTCGATGTCCGGGAAGTCCCTGGCGGCCTTGATGAGGTCGCGCGGGTGGTTGTAGTCGGCCACCGGCCCCAGGGGCAGGCCCTTGTGGGCGCAGAAGCGCTTGACCCCGAGCTTGCGGGCCCGCTCGAGCATCGGGTAGCCGATCTTTTCGTCGTCGACGAACCAGCCGTGGTTGAACCCCTTGGGCGGCGCCCCCGTATAGGCCTTCCAGGCGTCGACCTTGAGCGTGGCCGCCTGCATGTCCATGAAGTCGAGATCGGCCTGGCCGAGCTGCGGCGTCACCAGCCCGTGAGCGAGCATCCGGCGTGACTGCGTGATGCGGTTGATCTCGTCACGGATGTGCGTCATCTCCTTGGGCGGCACCACCGCTTCTTGCGGATGGGGTCCGGGCGGTGTGGAGATGAGCCCGATCGATGTCTCGCTGTCGAAGAACACCTCCTTGACGAAGTTCTGCCACGAGAGATCGGTCAGCGTGCCCTTATCGGATTCCAGCTTGGGGTTCAGCCGGCGGGCCCGCCGCCGCAGGGCGAGCAGGTTGCCCTTGCTGACCGCGCCCTTGCGTGAGGCTTCCTCGTCTTGGGGATCGTACTTGTCACCGACGTAGTGGACCTGCACGTCGAAGATGAAGTACGGCGCGCCGGCGCGCTCTTGGAACGCGGCCGCCTCGGCGGCTTCGACGGGAAGCACGTCGAAGAACCGGCCGAAGACCGCGTTCATGGCCAGGAGCGACGTCGCCATCCCGCCGCTCGTTCTCAGGAAATCCCGGCGGCTGAGGCCGAGCCGCGGGGCCAGCCGCTCCGCCTCGGCCAGGATGCGGTCCTCGACCTCACGCTGCGCCGCCGTCTGCGGCAGCGGCGGGAACTCCTCGTTCGAGACGAGCCGAGTGGGGAGCGGCGTCTCGCTGATCATTCCTTGTCGCATATGTCCTCCCTCAGGCCGTGCCGTTCAGGCCTCGCGGTAGAACACCAGTAACAGGCCGAAGACGACCAGGGCCGGAGCCCAGAGACGTCCAGACCAGGAAGTGTGCGCCGGCGCCAGCCGCAATTCCAGCCAGCGGGCCCAGCCGGCCAGCAGGGCGGTGAGCCCGAGCGGCAGATGCGTGAGCTCCATGAAGAAGCCGGTCTTGGGGTTGTTCACCTGGTGGACGTGGGCCAGCAGCAGCACGCCCCCGCAGATGCAGGCGAGCGGAAACACGAAGCGCCACGGCGACCTGGGATGGCGCCCGCTGCGCACCCGCCACTCGGCCACGGCGAACGCCCCCGTCACGACCAGCAGCAGTCGGTGCTGCAAGACTTCCGGATCGAGCAGCTGCTCCCAGAACCCCACCGTTCCCGTCTGCCATCCTTCGGGATCCATGCTCCAGGTAATGAAGCCGGTGAGCGGGATGAGCAGCAGCGGCCAATGCCGCGCCCACGGCGCCCGGCCCGTCCGCTCCAGCGTGGCCAGCAGGCCCATGGCGAGCACGAACACGCCGGCGACGTGGTGGCCGAACTCCGACCACTGCGTGTTCACGGGCTGGCGGGGTGCCTTGGGGTCGGCGAGGTCCGACGCGGCGGCCAGCTCGGCGGCGCTCGGCGTCTGCAAGCGCGGCCACTGTGGCGTGAAGATGCGGCGAACCTCCTCCGGGGTGGCGCGGTCGGTGGTCACGTCGCTCGCCGGCGGGGCCGAGCCCAGCGAGGCGGCCAGCGCGATCGCCACCAGGGCGAGCCCGGCTTCGACCTCCAGACGCCGGCGCAGGACCAGCGCGGGCGCGATCGACGCCGGCGGCTGCGCCCGCCACGGGGGCAGGCGAAGGCGCCCGTGCACGGCGTGGTGATTCAGCGCGCCCATCGTCAGGAGCGCCGCGAAGATGACGAGCTTCGTCAGCACCATGGCGCCGTACGACGTACCGATGGCGGCCTCGGCCGTCCCGACGTAAACGAGCGCCAGCGTCATGCCCGTCAGCGCGAGCCCGGCCACCGCGGCCGCGGCCAGCGTGGAGAACCGGTGCAGCCACCGCTCCGGGTGGTGGGTCGGGCTGCAGACGCCGAGCACGGCCGCGCACATGACGCCGCCCAGCCAGGCGCCGGCCGCCACGTGATGCAGGCCGGTCAGGCTCCAGAGCCACACGCGGCCGTCGACGCGGCCGGTGGCGTGGCTGGCCAAAGCTCCCGTCAGGGCGAGCAGCAGCGTCGTCACCAGCAGCAGCACACTGCGCCCACCGGAGTCGGGAGCGCGACGCAGCGCCAGCGCGCCCACGACGGCCAGGCAGGCCAGGCCGACGCGGATCAGCGCGGCGATGCCCACCGTCGAGCCGAGCAGCGCCCCGATGGGCCAGCCAGCCTCGTCGGCCAGACCGGCCGCCATCGTGACGAGCACCGCGGTCTGGCTGACCGCGGCGAGCGCGGCGCCGGCGGCCGCGAGCACGAGCGTCCGGGCGACCGCGGGGGCTGACGCGGGCTCACGGCCCCTGCGAAGCACGACGAGGGCGAAGACAACAGCACCGAGGGCGAGCGCCTGGCCCACGAGCCCGGCCGCACGCAGCCAGACGAGCAGGAATGCGATCAAGGCGAGGCCACACTACCACGGGCGGCTGAATTGACGCCTGCGGTCTGGCCGGCTACTCTGGGCGCGCCTCACCGCAAGGAGGAGCGATCGTGCTGACCCGCATCGACCACGTCATGATCTGCGTGCCCGACCTGGCCCGGGGCATCGACACCTACACCCGTCTGGGATTCAGCATCCACCCGGGCGGCGTGCATCCCGGCAAGGGTACGCACAACGCCATCGCCATGTTCCAGGAGGAGTACCTCGAGCTGCTGAGCGTGCGGGAGGGCGAGCGACAGCTGGCGAGCCGCGACCTCGTCGATTTCCTCGCCGGTGGCGGCGGGTTTCGCAAGGTCGCCCTGCAGAGCGACAGCCTCGAGTCCGACGTGGCGGCCATGCGCGGGCGCGGCGTGGACGTCGGTGATGTCCAGGACGGCAGCCGCCGCACGCCCGGGGGCCAGGAGCTGCGCTGGAGGGTCGCCGCGCTCGGGCCCGGCAATCCGCTACCCGTGTTCTTCATCCAGCATCTCACGCCGATGGCCGAGCGACGCCGGCAGACGCCGGGGGCCGGCGATCACCCCAACCGCGTGCTGCGCACCGATCGCGTGTACATCGCGGTCTCCGACGTGGCCAAGACCGCCGAGATCTATGGTCGGGTGCTCGGGATGCCTCTTCCCAAGATCCAGCGGGGCACGGTGATCATGGCCGACATGGCGGTGTTCGACCTGGGGCCGACGGGCCTCACCGTGGCGCAACCGGCGGCGCCCGGCCCGGCCGCCGAGGCGCTCGCCCGGCGAGGCGAGGGGCCCTTCCAGGTGCTGTACCGGACCGGCAGCATGGATGTGGCCGCCCGCTGGATGGCCGAACACGGCATGCCGCCTCCGGCGAGAGGGATCCGCAACACCGGGGAGCAGGCGATGCTGGTGGGCCCGGAGACCGCGGGCGGCGCCTACATCGGCTTCGTGGGACCGGCCTAGCTCTGCGGTCCCGCTACTCCAGCGCGTAGAAGCCTTTCGCTCCGCCCGCCAGGATGTGGCGCTTCGTTTCCTCCGACAGCTCCGGGCGGTCGGCGATGAGCTTCGGTGCGCCCGGGAAGAAGCCATCGGGGTGGGGGTAGTCGGTCGCCCACAGGATCTTGTGCGGGCCGACGTAGTCGGCCAGCACGCCGAGACAGCCCTCCACCGGCTCGAACGAGATCCAGCAGTTGCGCTGGAAGAGCTCGCGGGGACGCATGGAGAGGCCGGAGTCGTTGAAGCCCCGGTCGTCGAAGTGCCGGTCCATCCGGTCGAGCCACGGCGCGATCCAGCCGCCACCGGATTCCAGGAAGGCGATACGCACGCGCGGGTAGCGATCACACACGCCTTCCCAGATGACGCTCATGGCGGCCAGCATCATCTCCATGGTGTGCGAGATGATGTGCCGCGCGCCGCGGGTCGTGAAGCGGTCGACACCGACCTGGGGCATGCCGCCGCTGGCGCCTTCGTGCAGCCCGATGGCGACGTCGAGCTCCTGCACCTCGGCCCAGAACGGCGCGTAGTCCGGGTGGTGGAGCATCCGCCCGTTGTAGGGGTTGGGACGGAGGAACGCCGCCCGCATGCCGAGCTCTTGCCGGGCAAAGCGCATCTCGGCGATGGCGTGTTCGATCGACTGCATGGGTAGCATGGCGACGCCGAAGAGGCGGTCGGGATAGGGCCGGCAGTAGTCGGCCAACCAGCGGTTATAGGCGCGGCAGGCAGCCGCGGCCAGCCCCGGATCCTTGATCGCCCCGGCGAACAGGCCGATGCTCGGATAGAGGAAGGCGGCGTCGATGCCGTCCAGATCCATGTCGGGGATGCGCGCATGGGGGTCGAAGCCGCCCGGGCGGCCCTCGCAGTACTTGATCGTGGCCTCGTTCACCGTGCCCTGACGGGCGCCGATCGCGCCCAGCAGGCCGAGGCCCTTGGGGCTGCCCAGCACCCGGCCCTCGATCAGCAGGCGCTCCTTGCCGTCGGTGTCCACGATCATCCGCGGCGCCCGGTCGCGGTAGGCCGGGTCCATGTACTTGTCGAACAGGTCAACCGGCTCGAGCACGTGTCCGTCGGCGTCGATGACGTCGTACGTGCGCGCCATGGCTGGTCTCCTCTCTAGCTCGTCACGACGTTGAGGCAGACCCCGGGCAGCGCGTAGCCGCCGCGCGCGCGAAACGAAACCAGGCGGTCTTCGATGGCGCGCCGCACGGTCTGCTGATCGCCCTCGGGGAGCGCGGTGATCACGACCGCCAGCGCGCCCGCGATCTCCCTCAGGAACGACCAGTACTCCTCGGTGCTCTCGAACGTGAAGCCAATCGTGACCTCCTCGATCCGCGGCGGCCCGAAACCCGCTTCGGCCAGGAGCCGTTTGATCCGTTCCGGGTTGCCCAGGCTCAGGATGCCCGGTGAATCCGGAGTCGGGAGAGCCATGTGGCCGTTGTCGATGAGGGCGCGGGCGGGTACGGCGGCCCAGGGATTTCTTTCGGCGCTCCCGAAGACGGTGAAGCAGAGCCGGCCTCCGCGGCGGAGAACCCGCCGGGTCTCCTTGAACGCCAGCGCGGGCGCCGCCATGAGCATGTACCCCCAGCGGCACAGCACCCCGTCGACGGCGGCATCGGGCAGGTCCATCCGCTCGGCGTCCATCACCCGGTACTGCACGTTGGTGAGCCCGAGCTCGGCGCCCCGGCGGCGCGCGGCGTCCACCATGTTGGGAGCGAAGTCCGTCATGATCAGTCGTCCAGCTGGACCGAGCAGAGGCGCAGCCGCGAAGCCCGTGTCCCCGGGGCCACAGGCCAGCTCCAGGAGTGTCTGCCCAGGACGCACGTCGAGGTTGGTGATGAGCCACTCGCTGACCGGTTTCGACACGCTCCACAGGTAGGCGCGCTTCTTCTCCCAGCCAGCGGCCATCGCGTCCCAGACGGCCTTGCTCCTCTGGCGGAAATCGTCCGGGTTCACGTCGCCTCCCCGTGGAATGCCCTGGACATCAGATCACCCCGTCACGTCGGAGGGCGTCGAGCTCTGCCGGCCCATACCCCAACAACGCCCCGTAGACCTCCTGGTTGTGCTCGCCCAGGAGCGGCGCCCGCACCATCTCGGTGGGCGAGTCGGACAGGCGCACCGGGTTGGCCGGCATCGGGTACGGGCCCCGCCGGGGGTGCTCGAGCTCGACGATCATGCCGCGCGCC